>JAITXK010000109.1 GCA_031284765.1 Candidatus Symbiothrix sp. | reverse complement strand
GGAAAACGGATATGTGAATTACGAACTCAAAGTGGATGTTCCCAAAATGCAGGCGGGACTGTTGGATGCAACATTTATGGTGGCCTACTTGCATCAAGGCGCTCGCGATGTCAAAACTTCGCAAAAAACGGTCGAAAAGACCGAATCCATCATTCGTGAATTAATCAGTCAAGTCGAAAGAAACAAAGATATAGTTGAAATAGCACGTTCAACAGACGACTTGAAACGCCTCAAAAAAGCAGGGAAAAAAGCCATCTTCATCGGTATTGAAAACGGATACGGATTGGGAAAAGATATCAGTAACGTACAAAAATTTGCCGATATGGGCGTGAGCTACATCACTTTATCCCACAATGGCGACAATGATTTGTGCGATGCGGCAATGAAAAGCCGTCAGGAACACAAAGGTTTAAGTGCTTTTGGAAAAGAAGTGGTTCAGGAAATGAATCGCTTGGGCGTGATGGTCGATATTTCGCATACTTCGGAAAAAACTTCTTTGGATGTGTTGGAAATCAGCCGGTTTCCCGTCATTGCATCGCACTCGTCCGTCAAGGCTTTGTGCAATCATCCGCGCAATATTTCAGACAAATTGATGCATGCCATTGCCGAAAAAGGCGGTGTAATTCAGATTTGCCTTTATTCGGGATTTTTGAGAAAAGAGGGAAAAGCCACAGTCAAAGATGCCGTCAATCATATTGACTATGTGGTTAAAACCGTAGGAATCGATCATGTAGGAATCGGTTCCGATTTTGATGGAGGCGGCGAATTAAAAGGCCTCAAATCGGTAGATGAAATGCCTCAAATCACTTTGGAACTGCTTCGAAGAGGATATTCCAAGGAAGATATTGCCAAAATTTGGGGCGGAAATTTGATGCGGATAATGGAAATCGTACAAAGCGTACGGTAATCCATAAGTTTTTACTACCTTTGCGACACTTGATTCCAAAATTATGACAAACAAAATATTTCTTATTATTGCTATCCTCGTGTTTGGTTTTTCCTGCAAACCCAACCAAACGGAAAATTCCAAGGTCTTGCAAAAAGGATTCGTTCCCGAATTGGATGCCGACAGTGCCTATCACTATACAGCACAACAAGTTGCTTTCGGCCCTCGCGTACCCAACACTCCCGCCCATCAAGCTTGTGGCAATTATTTGGCAGATGAATTGAGGCGGTTTGGTGCGGAAGTTATCGAACAGGAAACCACGCTATATACCTATAAGCAACAAGCCATTCATTCCAAAAATATCATTGCATCCTTTCAACCCGAAAATAAAAATCGAGTGCTGTTGTGCGCCCATTGGGATTCGCGGCCGTTTGCCGACCAAGACCCCAATCCCGTCAATCATAAGCGTGCCATTGACGGAGCAAACGATGGCGCCGGCGCTTGCGGTCTATTATTGGAAATTGCCCGCCAAATCGGCCTCCAAAGCACAACTACCGGCATCGATATTATTCTTTTTGATGCGGAAGATTGGGGTACACCCGAATTTGAACAGGAAATATATGGCAGTCAAGGTTGGTGCCTCGGTTCACAATATTGGGCGCAACATCCGCATATTCCCAATTATAGCGCCCGGTTCGGCATTTTATTAGACATGGTTAGCGCACCCAATGCCCAATTTTACAAGGAATATTTTTCCATGCGCAATGCCCAACGGATTGTGACCAAAGTATGGGCAACAGCCGAAGTGCTGGGTTACAATCAATATTTCATCAATCAGGAAGGCCCTGCCATTACCGATGACCACAACGAAATATTCAAATACCGTCATATTCCCTGCATTGACATTATTCAAACCGATGCGAATGATAACCATCGTTTCGGCACATATTGGCATACATTAAACGATAATATGCAAGCAGTCAGCACGGAAACCATGAAAGCCGTGGGACAGGTTGTACTATCTGTAATTTATAACGAAAAATAACATGCAGACAATCAATCAAATACAAGACGAAATCATCGAAGAATTTTCCGCTTTTGATGACTGGATGGATAAATACGCCCTGCTGATTGAGATGGGCAACGAACTTCCACCTTTGGAAGCCCAATACAAAACCGCAAGTAATTTAATAGAAGGTTGTCAGAGTCGGGTGTGGCTTCAAGCCGATTATCAAAACGGCAAAATAGTTTTTCTGGGCGATAGTGATGCTGTTATCGTAAAAGGAATTGTGTATCTATTGATAAAAATCCTTTCGGAACATACGCCGGAAGAGATCCTTTCCGCCGACCTGTATATTATTCCCCAAATCGGATTGAAAGAGCATCTCTCCCCCACCCGTTCCAACGGATTGACATCCATGTTGAAACAAATGAAATTGTATGCTTTGGCGTATCAGGCAAAAGAAAAACAATAATTATATATATTCTGTTCTGACAAAAAATTATGCCTTTACACATATTGGTAACATTAAATATTCATAAGTAAAGAAAATTATTACATCAAACAAATGAATATACAAAACACAGAAAAAGAAGAGTTTAAACCCTATGTGGAGTTGCTTGACCGAATTTCTCGAAGATACAGAGAAGGGCAAGCGCAGGCTGTTCGTTCTGTTAATGAAGCAATCGTTGAAACCAATTGGAATATTGGGCAATACATTGTTGAGTTTGAGCAGGAAGGAAATAGAAAGTCAAAATATGGTTCACGATTGTTAGAAAATCTTTCCCGCGATTTATCATTACTACATGGTCGTGGTTTCAGTCGTCCCAATCTTAATAATATGCGGTTGTTTTATCTCCGCTATCCAATTTGTCAGAAGCTTTCTGACAAATTGAGTTGGTCGCATTATTGTGAATTAATCAAAATTGACGATGAAATAGAGCGGTCTTTTTATTTTCAACAAAATATATTGGAGAATTGGAGTGTCCCCGAACTGAAACGACAAAAAGACTCGGGTTTCTTTCTGCGCCTTGCCTTGTCAAAGGGTAAGGAAGAAATTTTCAAACTGGCGAAAAACGGACAAATTATAGAAACTCCCGAAGACGTTGTTAAAGATGTTTATGTGTTTGATTTTCTGAAAATTCCCGAACCACACAATTACTCCGAAACCGATTTGGAAACAAGGTTGTTTGATAACCTGCAAAAGTTTTTGTTGGAACTTGGCAAAGGTTTCACGTTTGTAGGAAGACAATATCGCATGATGATAAACAACACACCGTTTCGGGTCGATATGGTATTTTATCACCGTATTCTTCGTTGCTTTGTACTGATTGACTTGAAAATCAGAGAAGTCAAACATAATGACATTGGACAAATGAATATGTATATGGGCTATTTTGCCAAAGAAGAAAACTATGAAGGCGACAATCCACCCATTGGCATTATCTTAACCAAGGGAAAAGATGAATTATTAGTTGAGTATGCAACTTACGGCATGAATAGTCAGTTGTTTGTGTCCAAATATCAATTGTATCTTCCTAATAAAGAAGAATTAAGAGAAATGATTAACCGCCAGTTGGATATGGCGAGATAGAAAAAATAAGAACGAAAATAATATGAAAAACACCAAATCACTCCGAATCCTTTTCCAATCCTTTCAAGAAAATAATTTAATTGCACAAACGGATGCTCATCAAACCATTTGTTTGATATGCAACGAAAACCAACAACAAGAATTAGCCGATTTATCCTCTGTCCTTCATCAAGGAACTATATTGAACCTGTTAAATATCAGCGAAATAGAAGCAAACACATTCACGGCTGAATTTCTTATTTTCGAGCCTGATTATTTGGTTGATACAAGTTCATTGGCCGAATGTTTCAAACCCTACGGCCATCATCCATTGAATTACAGTCTTTCGCGATTGCAAAA
>JAITXK010000201.1 GCA_031284765.1 Candidatus Symbiothrix sp. | reverse complement strand
GTTACTGTATTCGACAAAATAGACCCAATCTTCCGAGCCATCGGCTTCTCTTCCGTACGATATATTTCGATATTGCGGCGGATAGATCACTTTATCAATGACAACGCCGGATTCATCCAGTAAATAAAGTACTCCACCTTGCGGCGCTAACTTGAAATTGGCATGTCCTGAACGTTCATCGCGTTCAAACCAAAGAATGCCGAATCCTCTAGAAGGAATTATTTTGCTCAAAGGTTTCCACTTTTGGGGTTGACTTAGATTGTCTGTAAAATAATAATCCGATTGGTCTTCCGAATTTGTATCCGAATTATATAATTCTACCCACATGCTGTAATTATGCGATTCGTCCATTAGGGCAGAAATGTTATTGGACATAATTTCGTTTATTTTTAATTGCGCTGTAGAACAAAACGACATAAATAAAAGAAATAAAGGTAAGAAAATTCTCAAATTCATTTAATAATTCATTTAATGAGCGCAAAGTTACAAAATATTATTTATTTTTGAAGAAAGCGACTGAATATTCTCTTGATTTTCAAGCATGTTTGCAATAGAAAGTCATTAATAACTTAGTTTTTATATGCCAATATCTACTTTATTATGTCTTTTCGGAAGAATTAGATTACAGCAAATCAGAGAAAACGTTGTACCTTTGTTTGATCAAATTTAGAAAAATGCAAAAAATAGATTTAACAGGAGTAAAAAATATCGTTTTCGATTTAGGCGGAGTCATCATAACCTTAGACCACAACGAGGCGATACGGCGTTTCAAAGCCGCAGGAGTAGAGGATGTGGAAAAGTATTTAGACCCTTACCACCAAAACGGTATATTTTTAGATTTGGAAGCCGGAACGATGACAAAAGCAGAGTTTTACGATGCCCTGCGCAAACTTACCGGGAAACACATCTCTGCAGAAGCCATTGATAGCGGTTGGTTGGGCTTTTTGAAAGAAGTCCCTATCGGCAAACTGAAAATGTTGGAAAAATTGCGTACCAAAGACTACACACTTTATTTGTTGAGCAATACCAATCCCGTGGTAATGGATTGGGCATTGACACCCGCATTTTCATCGGAAGGCAAGCCTCTGAACACGTATTTCGATAAATTATACCTTTCTTATCAAATGAAATGCGTAAAACCCGATGAAGCTATTTTCCATCAAATGATTGCCGATTCAGGCATGATTCCTTCCGAAACATTGTTTATTGATGATGGAGTACATAATATAGCGACAGCCAAACGATTGGGCTTCAAGACCTATCAGCCATTGAACGGAGAGGATTTTACTGAACGCCTTCTATCCAATTCGTAATCAATTCTGATAATGGAGATTCGCTTGGAGAAATGGATTGCAGCCAATGACCTTGTTCATCAATCAAGAATTTTTGAAAATTCCATTTCACTTCCGCATCAGCGACTCCGTTTTCCGATTGACTCGTCAACCAGCGGTAAAGCGGGGCAATGTCATCGCCTTTGACCGATATTTTAGCCATCATGGGAAAAGTTACGCCGTAATTGGCCGTACAAAATTCCTGTATTTCTTCATTGGTTCCCGGCTCCTGCGCCCCAAAATTATTGGCAGGGAAACCGATAATAACAAAGTTTTTCTCTCGATATCGTTCGTAAAGCGTTTGTAACTGGGCATATTGCGATGTCAGTCCGCATTTAGAGGCCACATTGACAACCAAGACTTTTTTGCCCTTGAAAGAATCTAACGAAAAGTCTTCTCCTTCGATGGTTTGCACTGTAAAATCATAAAAACTGTTGGATTGCGCCATTACGGCAGATAGACTGCTTAGTACCATAAGTACGGAAAATACAAGTTGTTTCATTTGTGAATATTTTTTTAATGGATGTATGGGTCTACTCATATTCTTGATACAAAAAATCATTATAAGGAAAGCGCTGTGTATGAATCTCTTTCACTTTTCGATACAGCAACTCCTTCAATTCCTCCATATTCTGTTTTTGTTGCGCCGAAACAAACACACAATTCTCGTGCAACTTAGCCATCCAGGTCTTTTTCAAATCGTTTAATGAGCGGTTTTCCCTGGTTTTGGGCGTTAAATCGTCCTCTTCTTTTTCGATGTGGGAGAAAATGTCAATTTTGTTGAAGATGATGATGGTTGGTTTTTCTTCCTTGGAAATATCGTTCAAGGTTTGCATCACTATTTCTAATTGTTCCTCGAAAGCGGGATGGGAAATATCGACTACATGTACCAACAAGTCGGCCTCACGCACTTCATCCAAAGTTGATTTGAACGATTCGATGAGTTCGGTCGGCAGTTTGCGGATAAACCCGACTGTGTCCGACAACAGGAAGGCCAAATTGTGGATGGTTACTTTGCGTACCGTAGTGTCCAAAGTGGCGAAAAGTTTGTTTTCGGCAAAGACATCCGATTTGCTGATCAGGTTCATCAGCGTGGATTTGCCAACGTTGGTATAGCCAACCAAAGCCACCCGCACCAATTTTCCCCGGTTGCCTCGCTGAATGGCTTTCTGTTTATCAATTTCTTTCAAATCTTCTTTCAGTTTGGCAATTTTGGTCAGGATGATCCGGCGGTCGGTTTCCAATTGTGTTTCGCCCGGTCCGCGCATCCGGAAGCCGCCGCTGCCGCCGCCACTCTGCCGTTCCAAATGCGTCCACAAGCGTTTCAGACGGGGAAGCATGTAGTTGTATTGTGCGAGTTCGACTTGCGTTTTGGCATTCGCCGTTTGCGCCCGGCTGGCGAAAATATCCAGAATCAAACTGGTACGGTCCATGATTTTGACTTTCAGTTCCGCTTCCAGATTGCGTAATTGCTTGGGCGACAGTTCATCGTCGAAAATGACCATGCTCACGGCACGATCCTCGTCTTCGGTAAACGTTTTGATTTCCTGTAGTTTACCCGAGCCAATAAATGTCACCGGATGTGGATATTCCACCCGCTGCGTAAAGCGCTTTACAGAAGTGATACCTGCCGTATCGGCCAAAAAATCCAATTCATCCAAATATTCTTTGGATTTCTGCTCATTTTGTTCCGGCGTAATCAAACCGACTAAAACAGCGTTTTCAGTGGGGGTATCGGTAAGGATAAACTCTTTCATGTATGAATTTTTCAAACTTTTAAGGGTACAAAGTTAATATATTTCAAAAGAATATGGGATAAAACTCAAAAATAGATTAACTTTGTACCCTTATTATTCTGAGATTAGGAAAATATGAAAGTACGCCTTCTTTTTATTTTACTTATTAGCTGGTTATCTGCCCAATGGACATTGGCGCAAATCAGCTATGGAGGAACGCCTTTGTTCCTTGAAAATAGTATGTTAAGGAGTACCAATCTTTCCAATTTCATCGAAATGCCGGCCTTTGATTTGGATTCGGTGTTGCGTATGGATAAACTCAACGAAGGCAACATGCGGGGCAGTTTCAATTTCGCTTATAAGTTTTACACCCATATCCGGAAAGGTATTGAAGGTGAAAACAGGGTTTTGCCCGACGGAACAAAAGTTTGGCGGGTGGGTATCCGTTCCAACGACGCTTATTCCATTAATTTGCTGTTTACAAAATATCATCTTCCCGAAGGAGGAAAATTATTTATTTATAATGC
>JAITXK010000045.1 GCA_031284765.1 Candidatus Symbiothrix sp. | reverse complement strand
CCGGAATCCACCTTCCATGCTGATTTTTCCCAAGCACAACGGGTAATCTGCATCGCCAAAGCAAACAATAACAAACCCAATCCAAGCCCAAACAAAAAACGAAAAGCATACTGCTTTTTTATGCTTGGAAGAAATGAGATAAAAATGAAAATACCTGCAACCCCCAAGCAAACAAAACTCAACGCATTGTCCGCAGGATAATGGGATTGGACAAGGATGCCCAAAATAAAAAATAACACAAAGCGGAAAAAAGGGATTTGGCGATACATAATGGGTGGTTTTGGTAGTTTGGAGAGAGCTTACGGGCTTTGCTATAAGATGCCCGCAGTAATACGTTTCAATTGGCGAATGGTTTCCAACGGATTTTCAGCTTTCAAAATGGCATTTCCCGCCACCAATACATCGACACCGGCATCCGCCATCGCTTGTCCGGTTTGGAGATTAATACCGCCATCCACCTCAATCAGAGTCGATAAACCTTGTGCCTGAATCATCGTTTTCAAACGGCTGACCTTGTTTAGTGCCTGCGGAAGAAACGATTGACCGCCAAAACCCGGATTGACCGACATAATCAACACCATATCTATATCGGGCAAAATATCCGTCAGCAATTCAACCGGCGTATGCGGATTGAGCGCCACGCCCGCTTTCATTCCCGCCTCTTTAATCTGCGCCACTACCCGATGGAGATGCGTACAAGTTTCGTAATGCACCGTGAGCATATACGTCCCGAAATCACGGAATTGTGAAATGAATTTTTGCGGTTCGACAATCATCAAATGCGAGTCCATGGGTTTGTTGATAATCGCGGCTAATTGTTCAATCAAGGGCAGACCGATGGAAATGTTCGGCACGAACACTCCATCCATAATATCCAAATGCAACCAATCGGCTTCACTACGATTTATCATTTCGATGTCTTTTGCCAAATGCAAAAAATTAGCAGATAATATTGAGGGAGCTAAAAGCATAGTCTATTACAATTTAAGAATGAATAATTTTAATTCAGGATTATTCCGGAGATTCCTGATGGCAAACTTTTCTCTACATGATAGGCACACGCATATTGCATGATGAATGTCAAGGTTTTCCGGCGCGGAGTTAAGAAACAGAGCGGTTCTTCCGCAATCATTCTCTTGTAATTGTTGACATTGTTTTCTTGAGTAATTTTATTATACATAGGCAAATGAATGTTATGAATTTAACTATGCATAAAAAACGCAGGTCTCAGGGATATATTGTACCTGTTGAAAAATTAATCCATGGTGAGAATCATATTTTTTTCTGCGGCCATGCGGCGCATATTCAAGATAGCATAACGCATGCGTCCCAACGCCGTATTGATGCTGACACCGGTAATATCCGCAATTTCCTTGAAACTCAGGTCTTGATAATAACGCAGCAGCAAGACTTCTTTCTGATTATCAGGCAAATAATTAATCAGCTTTTTCACATCCGACAGAATTTGTTCTTTTACCATTTCATCTTCAATCGTTCCATCGGATAATTTGGCATTATTCCACAAATCAACATCACAATCATCGTTGGAAATGGTTTGTTCGTTCTTTTCCTGACGATAATAGTCGATAATCAGATTGTGAGCAATACGGTTAATCCACGCGCGGAACTTGCCGGCCTCGGTATAACGCCCTTGCTTGATGGTCGTAATGGCTTTCACAAACGTTTCCTGAAAAATGTCTTCAGCCATTTCCCTGTTACGCACTATAAAATAAATGTAGGAATAAACATTGCTTTTGTGACGATTCAGAAGAATATCAAAAGCATCATTACTGCCTTCGGCATACGCAATTACCAAATCTTCGTCGGTCATCTTTTTTAATTGAATCATTACTTTTCTATTATAAGTTTCATGTAATGATATGTTCTATAGGCAATTAATGTTTATAATTAGACAACAATTTTTCAAGCCACAAAGCTACGAATTATTTTTTTTATTTACAACTTTTTGAAATTAAAATTTTTGTTGAACCTGGTTTTCCTCGTATTGTTCGAGCAATAAAGTGTGCCCGTCGAAAACAGCATACGAAAAAAACTGCATCCAATCACCGAGTATCAACATGCGTGCTTTACGATTCAGCATCAAATCCAATAAAATATGCCGGTGGCCGAAAATCAGAAAATCAATTTCGGGATGTTCTCGAATGTAGTCCTTGGCATACAAAACCAAATACTCTTTGTCCTCACCCATATACGGAAGTGAAAGCGCCAAATCTTTCGTGCGATTGTGTTTCGACCAGCAATGTGCAAAACCAACGCCGATGCGGGAAGGTATGCGGGCAAATAAAGATTGACAAATGCGATTGTGAAAAATCGCACTCAGGAAGCGGAACGAACGCGAACGGTCGCCCAAACCATCACCATGCGCCAAATAAAATTTTTTACCTTTGATTTCCGTTAGATACGGCTCGTGATGAACCATAACGCCAAGCTCATCAGGGAAATAATCGAACATCCACATATCATGATTGCCGATGAAGAAATGGATTTCCGTACCGTTGTCGTGCATTTCGGCAATTTTTCCTAAAAAACGGGTGAAACCGCGTGGAACTACTTTCTTGTATTCGAACCAAAAATCGAAAATATCTCCCAATAAATAAAGCGCTTCGGCATCACTTTTAATGCTGTCCAACCAGCGGACGAAGCGTTTTTCCGTAATTTTCGGGTCTTCTATCGCAGTAGAACCCAAGTGCAAATCCGATGCGAAATAAATTTTTCCCATTATAAGAATCCTAATTCCAATTTGGCTTCTTCGCTCATCAAGCTATGATGCCATTCAGGCTCAAAAACGATTTTTACTTCCACACTTTGGATATTAGCTATGGATTCCACTTTCATTTGAACGTCTTCCATAATAAAATCGGCGGCGGGACAAGCAGGTGCGGTCAAAGTCATCGTAACGATTACATTTTTTTTCGCATCAATATCCACATCATATATCAACCCCAAATCATATATATTGACCGGAATTTCAGGATCATAAACTGTTTTTAGCATTTTTACGATTTCCTCTTCCAGCGACATCAAATTATTGTCCATAAAATTCTCTTTACTAATTTCGAAACGCAAATATACGCTAATATTTTGAATGTCGGAAAAACTTGCTACCTTTGTTCGTTTTTTTTAATTATAGAATACAATATGAAAAAGATTAAACTGTTAGCGCCGTTTTTATTTTTGTGCAGTACAATAGTTGCTCAAACCATTGATTTCAATTTTCCTCCTTTAGCCGGACAGAATTATTCAATTCATATATATAAAGGCACTGTGACTGATACGCTTCAAAGGGGAAGCATCCCTGCAGACGGTCGTTTCTCATTTGCATGGCCTGAAAAACAGGCCTATACCGGCGTTCTTCATTTAAGCATAGGACAAAGCGGTCAGAATATCATTGTTAATCAAGAAAATTTTTCTGTTTCATTCAATGATGCAGGCACTGAAATTATATATTCCAATAGTCCTGAAAACGATTATCTGAAAAAACAATTCAAACAACAACAAATTTTACTCAGCAAAATTGATTTAATTTACCGGGGACAAATGCTTTATGCCGATGATCCCCAACTCTCTTTGGTATTCAACAACGAATTTTTCCGGCTCAACAAACTTTATAGCGATCTACAAACAGAGTTGAAAAACAGCAAATTATATGCCTCCCATTACCTGCAATTCATTGCATTTATTAACGGAACAGGTTCGCATGTATATACTCTCACCGAAAACGATGCCAAATTGGCCGATCTGCAACACTTTTTCACTGCCGAAGCAGATATGGATATCCTCTATAGCAGTGGATTATGGCAACATGCAATTTCCACCACTTTCAATTTATATCCCGACCCGAAAGATTTCGGCGAAGCGATGGTAAAAAATTTCAAACGCATCCGTTCACAGGAAGTCTTCAATGCACTGACCAACGATTTGGTTACCATTTGCGAACAATACGGATGGTCAGAAGCAGAAAACGTGATTTTCCCTTATTTGGCCTCTTCGGGAAGATTGGAAGATCCGCACGGAAAACTCTACTTGATTGCTGCTTTAGCAAAATTGAAACCGGGTGACAAAGCACCCAAAATTCCGGGCAAACAGAATTTATCCAACTCATTGATTGCATTTTATGAATCGGGTTGCAGCAATTGCCAAAAACAATTGGAAATCCTAAAAAATCATTATGACGAAATCAAAAAACAAAACATACACGTGATTTCACTTTCGGCAGACCAAAGCGATGAAGTGTTTCAATTCCATTCAAAAGATTTCCCGTGGACAGACAAACGATGCGATTATAAAGGTTTTGAAGGAGATATATTCAAAAATTTCGGCGTAGTAGCCACCCCTACTTTTTATGTTACCGATAAAAAAGGAAATATTATAGGGCGCTATGCAACCATAGCAGAAACAGGTTTAATTAAAGAATTAATCCAAAAATAATTTGGAGATAAAAAAATTAATTCATACCTTTGCACGCTGTTTTTAGCAACGAATCGAAATTAACAAAAAGAAATATACAAGATGTCTAAAATCTGTCAAATTACCGGAAAAAAAGCAATGGTAGGAAACAATGTTTCTCACTCCAACTGCAAAACAAAAAGAAAATTTGATGTCAACTTATTTACCAAAAAATTCTATTGGGTAGAACAAGATTGTTGGGTAAGTTTGAATATCTCTGCCAATGGCTTACGCACCATCAACAAAATGGGTTTAAATGCAGCCATCAAACAAGCAAGTAAAAAAGGTTATTTAAACGCATAAATTTAGGAGATCCGAATAATGGCAAAAAAAGCAAAAGGAAACAGAGTTCAAGTAATTTTAGAATGTACTGAACACAAAGAAAGCGGATTACCGGGCATGTCACGCTATATTACAACAAAAAACAGAAAGAATACAACCGGTCGTTTGGAATTGAAAAAATACAATCCCATTCTAAAAAAAGTAACTCTTCATAAAGAAATCAAGTAAATTTTATAAACCATGGCAAAGAAAACCGTTGCGGGATACCGCGAAAAATCCGAAGGACGTTCTTACTCTAAAGTGATTAAAATGGTTAAATCACCGAAAACAGGAGCTTATACTTTCAAAGAAGAAATGATTCCTAATGAAGCCGTAAAAGACTATTTTAAATAATCAAGATAAGAATTAACATTTTTAAAACTTCCTTTTGAGAAACGAAATTCAAAAGGGAGTTTTTTTATGAATACAGTTTTCGTTTCAATTCATTCACCAACGGTGTGCGCATCAGAGTGCCAAACTTTTCTTCCAAAATTTTTTCGCCTTTTTCGTCCAGGATACATGCAAATACGTTATCTTTGTACAAATTTTAGTTGCTTACTTATGGGTATTTTTAATTTCTTGTCAAAAGACAAACAGGAAAATTTAGATAAAGGCTTGTCAAAAACCAAAGAAAACGTGTTTGACAAGATTGCGCGGGCAATCGCCGGAAAATCCAAAGTTGACGAAGATGTTCTCGATAATTTAGAAGAAGTGTTAGTTACATCCGACGTTGGAGTCGAAACTACTTTGAAAGTCATTCAACGCATCGAAAACCGGATAGCTCGCGACAAATACGTCAATACCGGTGAATTAACCAATATTCTCAGGGAAGAAATCGCTGCTTTGTTGCAAGACAATAATGTAGAAGAATTGGAAGATTTTATCACTCCCAAAGATAAAAAACCTTACGTGATGATGGTGGTCGGCGTGAATGGCGTAGGAAAAACCACAACGATCGGCAAATTGGCCTATCACTTCAAAAAAGCAGGCAAAAAAGTTTATTTGGGTGCGGCTGATACGTTCCGAGCCGCCGCAGTTGAACAATTAAGCATTTGGAGCAACCGTGTCGGTGTGGATATTGTGAAACAAAAGATGGGCGCTGACCCTGCTTCCGTGGCTTTCGACACGCTGTCTTCAGCCGTGGCCAACGATGCGGATGTGGTCATCATCGACACAGCAGGCCGCCTGCACAATAAAGTCAATTTGATGAACGAATTGACCAAAATTAAAAATGTAATGAAAAAAGTGGTACCCAACGCACCGCACGAAGTCTTGTTGGTACTGGACGGATCTACAGGACAAAACGCTTATAATCAGGCAAAAGAGTTTTCCAAGACAACAGAAATTACAGCATTGGCCATTACTAAATTGGATGGTACGGCCAAAGGCGGCGTAGTTATCGGTATTTCCGACCAATTACAGATACCGGTCAAATATATCGGTGTTGGCGAAGGATTGGAAGATTTGCATATTTTCCGCAAAAAAGAATTTGTTGATTCCTTATTCAGAATGTAAATGAAAGAAAATCAAGTAGATATTATCACATTAGGCTGCTCAAAAAATTTAGTCGATTCGGAATTATTGATGCGCCAATTTGCTGCCAACGGTTATACCGTGAAACATGATCCGGTAAAAACATCGGGCAACATTGTGATTATTAATACTTGCGGTTTTATCGGCGATGCCAAAGAAGAATCCATTCACATGATTTTGAAATTTGCCAAGGCTCGCAAAGTCAAGCGAATCAAGCAATTGTTCGTAATGGGTTGTCTTTCCGAACGTTATTTAAAGGAATTAAAGGAACTGATTCCCGAAGTCGATAAATTCTACGGCAAATTCAATTGGAAAGCATTGATGGCCGATTTGGGCAAGTCGTATCACAACGAATTATCACACGAACGTTCGCTGACCACTCCCCCACACTACGCCTATCTGAAAATCGCTGAAGGCTGCAACAGAACTTGTTCCTATTGCTCCATTCCCATGATTACCGGCAAATATCAATCCCGACCGATAGAAGAAGTTGAAACAGAAGTACGTACCTTAGTCCGTCAAGGTGTGAAAGAATTTCAATTGATTGCACAGGATTTAACTTATTACGGAAAAGATATTTACAATCAATACGCTATTGCAGAATTAGTTAAACGCATTTCCGAAATCGAAGGCGTGGAATGGATTCGTTTGCATTACGCTTATCCTACTCATTTCCCATTGGATTTATTGCGCGTCATACGCGAAAAATCGAACATTTGCAACTATTTGGACATCGCTCTGCAACACAGCAGCAACGCAATATTGAAAAAAATGCGCCGCAACATCACGAAAGAAGAAACCGTGCACCTGCTTCAAACCATTCGGGAAGAAGTGCCGGGCATTCATCTGCGCACCACGATGATGGTTGGACATCCCGATGAAACCGAAGAAGATTTTCAAGAGTTATTGGATTTTGTAAAAACCATGCGTTTTGAACGCTTGGGCGGTTTTCCTTATTCGGAAGAAGAAGGCACATACTCGGCTTTGCACTATCAAGATAACGTGGACGAAGAAACAAAACAACGACGAATGGACGATTTAATGAACGCACAGGAAACCATCGCCGGCGAAATCAACGAATCGAAAGTCGGACAAATTCTGCAAGTCATCATTGATCGGGAAGATCCGGATTATTACATCGGACGAACCGAGTTCGATTCTCCGGAAGTCGATCCCGAAGTTCTGATCCATAAATCAGAAAAATTGATGGAGGGAAATTTTTATTCAGTTAAAATTATCGGAACCCAATCGTATGATTTATTGGGGACGGTGATTTCTAAAAAAGGAATACAATATAAAATATAAGAAATATGAACTCTTCCGAATTAGTAAAATCGTTAGCTAAAAAATTACAGTTATCTCAAACCGAGATTAACAAACGAATGGACGATGTAGTTACTATCATTACTGCCGAATTGGTGAAAAACAATTTGATTTCGTTGAGTAACTTTGGCCTTTGGGAAACAAAAAAAAGAGACGAACGTGTTAGTGTCAATCCCGCAAGCGGGCAACGCATGTTGATACCCCCCCGAATTGTTGTGAAATTCAAACCCGCTAACGGATTAAAAGAACAATTAAAAACATTGGAATTATGAACGAAAAACTGAACATACAGGACTTAGCTTCCCTGCTTTCGGAAAAATCGGGAATTTCAAAAAAAGAGTCGGAACTTTTTCTTCGGGAATTTTTCGAAACCATCAGCGATGGACTTTTGTCCGATCAATTGGTAAAAATCAAAAATTTGGGCAGTTTCAAACTGATTGCCGTCAGCGATCGGGAAAGTGTGGATGTAGGCAGTGGGCAACGAATGATTATTCCGGCGCACTATAAAGTAAGTTTCACACCCGATACGGCTTTGGCTGATGCTGTCAATGAACCTTTCGCATTTTTTGAGATCATTGATTTAGAGGACGATAATGCCGAAGATTCGGAAGAAACAGACCAAGCCATCGAAACGCTTCCGACAGTAGAAATACCTTCGAAAAGTCAAATCGAAACAGAAGCAACCACCCCAATAACCACACAAATAGAAGAAGTTCCTGTCGAATTACCCGATTACGACTTTCCGCTTATTAAGCCGGAGCCGACCGGTTTATCCAAATTATTCCACAAACATGGAATGTGGAATGTGATTGGATGTACTATTGTATTGGCTATCATTGTTTTTCTCATTTGCTTATGGTGGAAAGATTCTTATTTTCCCAAGCAAGTAAAAACATCACAAGTTATAAACACTCAGATTCCGGATATTGCCGACATCAACAGTTACGAAGAACCTGTTGTTGTGGAAGATACCGTTCCCGACACACTTCCGGAAGATACAACTCAACAGAGTATTCCAAATGATACCGATGTGGAAACAACCCCAATCCCGGAAGAAACAGTTCCAATACCAGTGGAAACGACCCCAGCACAGGAAAAGCGACACGTCCCGCAATCCGGAGAACAACGTCATATTGTCGCTCCGGGAGAAACATTAAGAACGATCGCATTGTCAAAATATGGAAATAAAGTTTTTTGGATTTACATTTATGAAAACAACAAACCCCGTATTTCCAATCCTGACCACATTAACTGGGGGACAGTCTTGTACCTCCCTCCCGCTGCAAAGTATGGTATTGATGCAAATAGTCCCGCTTCTATCCGGAAAGCGAAAAATTGGCGGCTAAAGTGAAATAAACGTTTTTTCTGACAAAGTCACGATTAAAATTATTTCATACACGAAATATTTTAATTAATCATTTTTAACGTGTAAATACTTTTAACATTCTTACTTTTGCAACCGTGAAAATGATAACAAATTAATAATTTACAAATTATGAGTGAGATAGTTGATATTCGTGCATTAAACGACAAAATCGAAAGTAAAAGCGGGTTCATCAACCTGATTATACAGGGTATGGACCAAACAATTGTCGGACAAAAACATTTGGTAGAATCTTTATTAATCGGTTTATTGTCCGATGGACACATTTTGCTGGAAGGTGTTCCCGGCTTGGCTAAAACATTGGCTATTAAAACCTTGGCTTCTCTGATTGATGCCAAATACAGCCGTATTCAGTTTACGCCCGACTTGCTGCCGGCCGATGTGATCGGTACCCTGATTTACAGTCAGAAAACGGAAGAATTTCAAGTAAAAAAAGGCCCCGTTTTCGCCAACTTTATTTTAGCGGATGAAATCAACCGCGCACCGGCAAAAGTGCAAAGCGCTTTGTTGGAAAGCATGCAGGAACGGCAGGTTACCATCGGCGAACACACGTATCCGCTACCTGAACCGTTCCTGGTAATGGCAACGCAAAACCCTATTGAACAGGAAGGTACCTATCCCCTACCCGAGGCGCAAATGGACCGTTTCATGTTGAAGGTTATTATCAATTACCCGAAAAAAGAAGAAGAAAAACTGATTATCCGCCAAAATATTTCCGCCGAAAAGAAAACAATTCAACCGGTGCTGAAAAAAGACGAGATATTGGAAGCCCGTAAAATTGTCCGCGAAGTGTATCTGGATGAAAAAATCGAAAAATACATCGTGGACATTGTTTTTGCTACCCGTTTCCCCGAAGAACATGGTTTGAATAATCTGAAAGGCATGATTTCTTACGGATCATCACCTCGTGCCAGCATCAATCTGGCGTTGGCCGCCCGCGCTTACGCCTTTATCAAACGCCGCGGTTATGTGATTCCCGAAGATGTTCGCGCCGTTTGCTTCGACGTTTTACGCCACCGTATAGGTCTGAGCTACGAAGCGGAAGCCAATAATCTGACTTCGGAAGAGATTATCAGTGATATACTTAATAAGATTGAAGTGCCTTAAATACCTTCCATGGAAACGAATGAACTCTTAAAAAAGGTACGCCAAATCGAGATTAAATCCCGCGGTTTATCTCAAAATATTTTTGCAGGTCAATATCATTCCGCCTTCAGGGGGCGCGGTATGGCGTTTTCCGAAGTCAGGGAATATGAATACGGCGATGACACCCGCGACATTGACTGGAACGTTACCGCCCGCTATTCCAAACCCTACATCAAAGTGTTTGAAGAAGAACGTGAACTGACCGTCATGCTGTTGATTGACGTTTCCGGCAGTAAGGATTTCGGCACGCATGGAAGCATGAAAAAAGATATGATGACGGAAATTGCCGCCACATTGGCTTTTTCAGCCATGCAAAACAACGATAAAATCGGCGTCATCTTTTTTTCCGATACCATCGAAAAATTCATTCCTCCCCAAAAAGGGAAAAAGCATATTTTGTATATCATCCGCGAATTGATTGATTTTCAACCGGAAAACACGCAGACCAATATCACGCAAGCCCTGCAATACCTGACGAACGTCATCAAAAAACGGTGTACGACTTTTGTCATCTCCGATTATATTGATAGCCACGACTACCAACACGCGCTGACTATTGCCAACCGCAAACACGACGTGGTGGCCATTCAAGTATTTGATAAACGTGAAACGGAAATGCCAAATGTGGGTTTGATAAAAATCAAAGATGCAGAATCGGGACAGGAAGAATGGATTGATACCACTTCGGCAAAAGTACGGCAAAGCTATCTGGGATGGTGGACAAACTGTCAAAACAATCTACAACTTGCGTTGCAAAAAAGCCGTGTGGACTCGGTTTCAATTCGTACCGATGAAGATTATGTAAAGGCATTGTTGAATTTATTTCATAAAAGAGCATGAAAATCAAAATAATATATATCTTTCTGCTACTCGGAATGCCGGTTTGGGCGCAGCAAGTCGTGATAAGAGCTTCGCTGGATTCCACTCAAATCCAAATCGGGGAACAAACCCGGCTGCATTTGGAAATTGCGTCCGATAAAAACGCCCAATTGCAGTTGCCCTACATTCCCGACACCTTGACCACAGGCATTGAGGTATTGGAAATCAGCACACCCGACACAACGGACATTGACAACAACCGCATACAAATCAAATATGATTACTTGATTACGTCATTCGATTCGGCTTTATACCGCATTCCTCCGTTCAAGTTGGTTGCGGGAGTGGATACAGTCTATTCCAATGACTTAGCTTTGAAAGTTTCAACTTTGTCGGTAGATACCGAAACGGGTAATTTCTACGATATCAAAGATATCATGAAGCCGGAATGGGTGTGGACGGATTACCTGCCCATCGTCCTCTACATACTCGGAGGGGGTATTTTAGCCGGTTTAATCATTTATATCATCATCCGATTGAAGAAGAAACGACCGATTTTGCCTTTCAACAAGGAAGAAGTAATCGTTCTTCCGCCGCACATTCGTGCCTTAAAGGCTTTGGAAGCTATCAAGGAACAGAAATTGTGGCAACACGACAAAATCAAGGAATATCATTCGCAGATTTCAGATGTCATTCGTAATTATATAGATGAACGCTTCGGCATCAACGCCATGGAAATGACTTCGGGGCAAACCTTAGAGGTCATACGCGGCGTGAGCGATGTTGATTTTGTATATAACAATCTGAAACAACTGTTGTTACAGGCAGATTTGGTTAAATTTGCCAAATACTTTCCGCTACCTGAAGAAAACGAATTAAGCATGGGTAATGCTTGCTTGTTTGTCAACAACACCATTCCCGTTCCGTTGGTAAATGATTCTGAAAGTCCCCAAAAAGAAGTAATTAAAATTGTTAATTGAAAATATGATTTACGAACAGCCCCTCTGCTTTTTACTGCTGATTTTGTTGATTCCAATGATTGGCTGGTACATCTGGAAACAACGGAAAAATCAGGCAAGTCTTCAATTTTCTTCCGCAGAAGGATTTCGAAAAGCGCCGAAGACATCCCGCATCTATCTGCGCCACCTGCCGTTTGTCCTGCGATTAATTGCCATTGTATTCATTATTATAGCATTAGCCCGTCCACAAACGACGAACAATTGGAACAAGACCACCACCGAAGGCATCGACATTGCACTGACGTTGGATATTTCCACTTCCATGTTGGCCGAAGATTTGAGGCCCAACCGCATCGAAGCTGCCAAGACGGTCGCCGCTTCATTCATCAACGGCCGTCCAACCGATAACATCGGCTTAGTGGTTTTTGCAGGCGAAAGTTTCACGCAATGCCCACTGACAACCGACCACGCCGTCCTGCTCAACCTTTTAAAAGACGTGCAATGCCACATGATTGAGGATGGAACAGCCATCGGACACGGTTTGGCAACGGCCGTCAGCCGGTTGAAAGACAGTCAAGCCAAATCCAAAGTCATTATTTTATTGACCGACGGAACCAATAATCACGGCGAAATAGCGCCCGTTACCGCTGCCGAAATTGCAAAAGCCTACAATATACGTGTTTATACGGTAGGAGTCGGCACCAAAGGATTGGCTCCGTATCCAATGCAAGGGCCTTTCGGCGTGCAATATCAAAATATGCCGGTCGAAATTGATGAAACGGTATTGACAAAAATCGCTCAAATTACCGGCGGCTTGTATTTCCGCGCCACCAGCACCACTGCCCTGAAAGATATTTATTCGGAAATCGACCAGTTGGAAAAAACAAAAATGAGTGTACAAGAATACAGCAAAAAAACGGAAGAATACGGACTGTTTGCTTTAATCGGATTTCTTGTCTTTTTGTTGGAGTTGATAACGAGATATACTGTTTTAAAAAATATTCCGTGATTATGTTTAGATTCGAACATTCCACCTGTTTATACTTATTGCTGATACTCCCGCTGTTATTGGCATTGTTTCTGTACTACATGTACCGCAAAAAAAGCGCCTTGAAACGATTCGGCGATATGCGATTGCTCCGCCCGCTCATGCCGGACTTGGCGCTCAAAAAACAATACCTCAAATTTTGGATATTACTGCTGTGTGCAGGATTATTCATCATAGTCATTGCGGGGCCGCAATTCGGTTCCAAATTGGAGACAGTCAAAAAACAAGGCATTGAAGTAATGGTTTGTTTGGATGTATCCAATTCCATGTTGTCCAACGATATAAGCCCCACCCGATTGGCGAAAGCCAAACAGATTTTATCGCGTTTGGTGGATAATTTACAGAATGATAAAATTGGTCTGATTGTTTTTGCGGGTGACGCTTTCATTCAATTGCCGATTACATCCGACTATGTTTCGGCCAAAATGTTTTTGTCATCCATCAGTCCCGCCATGGTTCCCACGCAGGGGACGGCCATCGGTTCGGCCATCCATTTGGCTATGAAATCGTTTTCGCCCAGCGAAACCTCGGAAAAAACCATTATTCTCATTACCGATGCCGAAGACCACGAAGATAATGCCGTGGGCGCTTCGGAAGAGGCTGCCAAACAAGAAATTACGGTCAATGTATTGGGAATCGGCTCATTGGAAGGCCGTCCCATACCCACCAGCAACGGCTATATGAAAGATAAAGACGGCAACATCGTCTTGACTAAATTGAATGAAAAAATCGCCCAGGAAATCGCCATCGCCGGAAAAGGCCTGTATGCCCGTACCGACAACACCAACAGCGCTCTCAAAGCCCTGCAAAAGGAACTGGACAAAAAAACAAAATCTGAAGTCGAAAGCAAAGTCTATTCTTCTTATGATGAAAAATATTTTATTCCCGCATGGATTTTGCTGTTCATTTTGATTGGCGAATTTTTTATCATGGAGCGAAAAAATCGGGTTTTAAGTAAAATAAAATTATTTTCTTAAATGAAAAACATCTATTCTCTGTTGAAAATCAACCGGTTCATTAAAAATGTGCGGATAAAAAATCTGGGCATTTATCTGTTGCATTTGACAGGGAAGCGGTATTTCGGCATTTTTATCGACCCCATATTGGCCTGCAATTTACGCTGCCGGATGTGTTATTTCAGCGATGACGAAAAACGAAAATCGTTTCCGCATGGAGCGATTTCACTCGAAGATATGCAACGGATAGCTGATGCGTTCTTTCATCGAGCTTTGAAACTGCAAATTGGTTGCGGTGCGGAACCTTCGCTGTATGCACACAATAAAGAAATTATCCGCTTGGGAAAAGAGAAAAAAGTGCCGTATATTTCCTATACCACCAACGCAAACCGCTTGCAGGAAGAAGATTGGCGCGAATTGGTTTCCGCAGGATTGGACGAAGTAACGCTTTCATTGCATGGCATCACCCGTGAAAGTTACGAATATTTCATGACTAATGCTTCATTTGATGCTTTTTGCCGTTCATTGCAAGCATTGACGGAACTGAAAAAGGAATATCCGAACTTCCAAATCCGTATCAATTATACTGTGAATCAGGACAATTTGCAGGAATTGGCTTCGTTCTTCGATGTTTTCGGCAATTATGCTGTAGATGTACTGCAAATCCGCCCCATTCAACCCATGGGACAAACAGCTTACAACAATTTTTCGTGGACAAGCATCATAGAAAAATACGATAGTTCCATCGAAAAACTACGGAAAGATTGTCTTCAACGAAAAATTACCTGCATTGCACCAATGAAAAAAGATTTGGTCAATATCCAAAACTCTGATAGTTTGTTAGTCGAATCCACCTATTATTACATCTCGCCCCGCACATGCTGGGAAACCGATTTTGATTTAAAAACAGATACTTACGAATCGTATGCCAAACGAACGCATCTGTCGAAAAAGTTGTGGCATGCTATTTTTCAAAATAACAAACAAAAGACAAACTCTAAGAAAAATTTAAATTATGAAATCCAATAGATATTTTCACCATCAAAAACAGTCTTTTATGAAACAAGCCGTACTATTCATTTCATTGATGATGGTATTCGCCACCACTTCTTTCGCCCAGAAACAAGTGCGGAAAGATATTCGGGAAGGAAACAAAGAATACAAAAAAGGCAGCTACACCGATGCGGAAGTCGATTACCGCCGGGCACTCGAAGCCAACGCCCGCTCGTCAGAAGCCGCCTATAACTTGGGAAATACCCTCTACAAGCAGGGAAAAGGACAAGAAGCCTTGGAACAATATGTAGCTGTGGCGGGTAATGAAAGCGACAAAATTAAAGTATCGCAAGCGTGGCACAATGCCGGAAATACCTTGCTCGCATCCGCTCAAGCTGGAAAGAAAGAAGGCAAAATAGATATGGAAGCCTTAAAAAAGAGCATCGACGCCTATAAGAATGCTTTGCGAAATAACCCGCAAGACGATGAAACACGTTATAATTTAGCGTTGGCGCAAAAATTGCTGGATGAAAACAAAAATCAGAATCAAGACCAGAACCAAGATAAGAATCAGGATAAAAACCAAGATAAGAATCAAGACCAAAACAAAGATAAAAATGAAGATAAAAAAGACCAGGATAAGCAAGACCAGCAACAGAAGCAAGAACAACAACAAAATCAGCAACAGCAACAAGGTCAAATGAGCAAAGAAAATGCCGAACAGATTTTGGATGCCATGATGCAGGAAGAAAAAAACACACAGGAAAAAGTGAAATTAGAAAAAATGCAACAACAACGGCAACGGAAAACGGACAAAAATTGGTAATGAATCATCCGTAGCCGGTTAAACTAAAAATAGAAAACATGAAACCCGCATGCAAAAGTTGCACCAAAGAGGATGAACAAGATGCGGGTTCCATGTGACCATTAAAAAACAAATATTGCACAACATGAAAAGGAAATTACTATTTCTGTTAATATTCGCAGCAATCGCCGGAAACGGTTTTGCCCAAATATCGTTCAAAGGAACAGCTCCACGGGCAGTTGTAGCGGGGCAACAATTTCGGGTTATCTATACTCTTACCTATTCAGAAGAGCGTGGAAAAGATATTCTGATTCCCGAAACCAACGGAATTCAAGTACTGTTCGGCCCCACTGTGAGCACGAGCATGATGACCAATATTGTGAACGGTAACCGCACCACCACCAATACTCTCTCACATACATACGTCATGATGGCCGAAAAAGAAGGAGAATATACTCTTTCGCCCGCAAGCATTAAAGTCGGTAACAGTGAATATAAATCCAATGAATTAAAAATCATTGTTTTACCACCCGACCAGGAAGTAACGGCGGCAAACACCAATGCGCAAGCGGCACAACAAGAATCAGGCAGTCAGGCAAAAGCATCCAATGGAGAAATTTTTATCCGAATGATTGTTTCCAAATCATCGGTATATGAAAATGAAGGGTTTTTAGTTAGTTTCAAACTCTATACTACGGTAGATGTAACCGGATTCGAAAACTTGAAATTCCCTGAATTTGAGGGATTTGTGGCACAAGAAATCGAACTTCCCGAAAACAAGCAACTGCAATTGGAAAATTATCAGGGACGGAATTATCGCTCGGTGGTGCTGAAACAATCCATTCTGTATCCGCAACGTGCAGGCAAAATCAATATCGGACAAGGAAAATACGAAGCTGTTGTCCGGGAAGTTGCCCAACAGCAACGCTCGCGCAGTTTTTTTGACGATTTTTTTGCTCCAGCCTATACTAACGTCAAAAAAACATTAACCTCGCAAGCCGTCAGCATTGATGTGAAACCGCTGCCCGGCAATCAACCGGCGGCGTTCTCCGGTGCGGTTGGCGATTATAAATTGTCATCAACCATCAGCGCCACGAGTTTGAAGGCCAACGAACCGGTAACGATTAAGCTCACGCTTTCAGGCACGGGAAATATCAAGATGCTTAAAAATCCCGAAATTGTTTTTCCGAATGATTTTGAAATCTATGACCCGAAAATTGATGTCAACACCAAAGTTTCCGCCAATGGCGTTAGTGGGACAAAAACCATTGAATATTATGCCGTGCCTCGCTATGCCGGCAATTTCACCATCCCAAGCATTCAATTTTCGTACTTTGATTTGAACAGTGGAAGCTATAAAACGCTCTCGACCAATACTTATCAACTGCAAGTGGCTCCGGGCGAAGGCGGTTCGGGTGAAAATGCTACTATCGTAACCGGTATTAATAAAGAAGACGTCCGCTTCGTGGGCGCAGATATCCGTCACATCAAAACCGGACATTTTAATTTCCAAAAAGGTGATTTCTTCTTCGGCACATTTGAATATTGGTTGTGGTATATTATTCCGCTT
>JAITXK010000096.1 GCA_031284765.1 Candidatus Symbiothrix sp. | reverse complement strand
ACTTCCTTGAGTGAAATCGACATTCCTAATGTATATGCCGTATATGACCGTTTTCTGATGGAAAAGCCAAATGTCATTTTGAAAACCCCCAAACAATTTGAGGCGATGCTATGGGTGTTTTTCGATGAAAAGGGAACTTTATTCGCTAATGATTGGGGCATTGCGTTTGCCTTTTCAACCGGAACCCAAACGGTATTAAAAGAATTTTTTTATTATGATTCGGAAATGAAAACCGAATTTCTACAGGCAATTAACGGCTATTTTCCACAACAGAAAATAACCGTTCTTAACGATGAAAACGCTCCTTTTTTACGATACAAGGGTATGATAAAACCGTTGACTGATACACTAGTTTCGACGGATATTTACATGAGCCAAATGCTTGATTAAAGCGACCTATTCGCTCAATAAGCGCTTGACAGTTTCTGAGATGAGTCTTCCTTCTGTTTTTCCCGCCAATGCTTTGGTAGCCACGCCCATTACTTTGCCCATATCTTTTGCTGAAACGGCTCCGGTTTGCGTGATAATCGCTTGGATTTGCGCTTCCAATTCTTCGGGTGACAGTTGTTTGGGAAGATAATCTTCCAATACGGCAACTTCGGCCAATTCTTTTTCGGCCAATTCCGGACGGCTTTGTTCGGTATAAATCGTTGCGCTGTCTTTGCGTTGTTTTACCATGCGTTGCAAGATTTTCACGGCCATTTCATCGGATAATTCGCCTTCTGCACCTTTGGCCGTTTTGGCTTCCAGAAACTCTTTTTTTACTCCGCGTAAGGCTTCCAAACGTATTTTGTCTTTGGCAAGCATCGCTGTTTTAATGTCATTGCTGACGGTGTCGAATAAATTCATATTGTTGTATTTATAATGTTTCGACAAAAATACAAAAACTATCCAACTATCGTACCGTAAATTTCGATAAATAATTAATTGCTATGAAACTTTTTTCTTTCAACTACCTTTCACTTTCTCCATCAACTTATACTGATTATCAATAAATTACAAAACAGGCATATACAAAAAAATTTTGCTGATTTTTCGGTGGTTGTTTGTGAAATCTTTCTACAGTACTTTTACGTCAGTTTTAACACAAAGTTAGAATTAGCCTCTAACCTGTGTAACCAAAACTTTTTTATTCAAAAACTTGCCGTTGAGATAATGGCAAGTTTTTTTGCTTGGTGGGAATCAAAATAATAATGTACTTTTGCAAGCATTAAAATTAAATGAAAGCAACTATGCAAACAAATTACCACACAGGCCTGTCAGACGCTCAAGTTCTGGAAAGCCGCCAAAAATACGGAGCAAATCTCATTTCGCCCCCCGAAAAAAAATCGTATTGGAAGCAATACTTCGAAAGTTTGGAAGACCCGTTGATTCGTATCTTATTGGTAGCATTGGTGTTGTCGATTGGTGTTGCTGCATTTCAATTTTACAAGGGCATGGAACCGGCTTCCGTCTTTTTGGAACCGCTGGGCGTGTTGCTGGCAATCTTGATGACGACGGGCGCGGCTTTCGCTTTTACTGTGAGCGCCAACAAAAAATTCGATGCGCTAAATCAAGTCAGTGACGATACTTTGGTAAAAGTGATACGCAACGGCAATGTCTGTGCAATTGCCAAAAAAGAAATTGTAGTCGGCGACATCGTTTTGTTGGAAACCGGCGAGGAAATTCCTGCGGACGGCAAATTGCTGGAAGCCATCTCCCTGCAAGTGAATGAATCGACTTTGACCGGCGAACTTGTTGCCCACAAGTCCGTCAATGAAGCCGATTTCGATACACAGGCCACATATCCGTCCTATCGCGTCTATAAAGGCACCACTGTCTTGGACGGTCATGGCATTCTCGAAGTGCAAACCGTAGGCAATGCTACCGAAGCGGGCAAAGTTGATGTTAAAATGCAGGAAGACAGCGCCGTGGAAACACCTTTGAATATCCAATTGAACCGCTTGGCGCATTTAATCAGTCAGGCGAGCTATGTGATTGCCGGTTTGATTATTATCGTCCGTTTGACGCTTTATTTCCTTCATGCCAATTCGATTGACTGGCTCAGCGCAGGTGGTTTTCTCCTGAATACGGTCATGATTGCCGTTACCCTGATTGTGGTTGCTGTTCCCGAAGGCTTGCCGATGGCCGTTACGTTGAGTCTGGCGTTGAGCATGAAAAAGATGCTTTCCACGAATAATCTGGTTCGCAAATTGCATGCCTGCGAAACGATGGGTGCGGCTACAGTCATTTGTACGGATAAAACGGGTACGTTGACCCAAAATCAAATGCAGGTACACGAAACTCAATTTTATGGATTGGCAGATAATTTATTGACCAACAACGAAATCAGCCAAATCATCACCGAAGGCATCGCCGTCAATTCCACCGCTTATTTGGATTATTCCGATTCCAAAAAAGTGAAAGCCCTGGGCAATCCGACCGAAGCGGCCTTGTTGCTTTGGCTGCAATCGCAAGGCATGAATTATCTGACTTTGCGCGAACAATCGCCGGTGGTTGAACAACTGACTTTCTCAACCGAACGGAAATACATGGCCACGGTGGTCCATTCGGCTTCCCTGCAAAAAAAGGTATTGTATGTGAAAGGTGCGCCCGAAATTGTATTGGCCAACTGCCAACAGGTGTTGGTAAACGGAAAATTATTGCCCGTCGAATCGTACAACGAGTGGATTCAGGAACAGCTGTGCAACTATCAAAATCAAGCGATGCGCACCTTGGGCTTTGCCTTTCAAGTGATTGAAAATGAATTTGCACCTTTCTACGAAGGCCGGTTAACCGCTGATACACATTTGGTATTCCTGGGCATTTCCGCCATTTCCGACCCTGTGCGCATGGATGTTCCGCCGGCGATTGCAACCTGTTTTCGCGCAGGTATTCAGGTAAAAATCGTTACCGGCGACACTCCCGGGACGGCCAAAGAAATTGCCCGCCAAATCGGTTTATGGACGGAAGACGACACGGAACACAACCATTTGACCGGTGTAGAATTTGCCAAACTATCGGATGCCGCCCTGTTGGACAGAATCCTGGACTTGAAAGTCATGTCACGCGCACGACCTTTGGATAAAGAACGCTTGGTCAAACTCCTGCAACAGAAAAACCAAGTGGTGGCCGTCACCGGCGACGGCACCAACGATGCGCCCGCCTTGAAAGCCGCACAAGTGGGTTTGTCGATGGGAGATGGTACATCGGTAGCGAAAGAAGCGAGCGACATCATCATTCTGGATAATTCGTT
>JAITXK010000199.1 GCA_031284765.1 Candidatus Symbiothrix sp. | reverse complement strand
TTGCAAGTATGCAAAGTTTAAATAAATGTTATTATTTTTATCCTTCGGAATGTATTTTTGTGTATTTTTGTGGCAATAAAAAAACACCATGCAAACAAACAAAATTGCTCTTTATTTTCTGATTGTTTTATGTCACTGTCAATTGAGTTGTGCAAGAAAAAATGCAGACAGCATTTCTCAAACAGATCGGGCAATCTCAACTTTGAATGCAGTGTATTCCTATTATCCGGTATCCGGCAGTGATTTGCTTCGTGAAATGTATCCGTTTGACGAAACCTATACGGCTACTTATCTGGATAACTCCGAACAGGCAAGCCATCCGAATCCCTATTCGTATTTATGGCCGTTTTCAGGCAGTTTGTCCGCCGTCAGTGCTTTGTATGAGGCTTCAAAAGATGCGCAATACCTCGAAATACTTCAAACGAAAGTCTTGCCCGGATTGGAAGAATATTGGGATACCACGCGAATTCCTGCCGGTTATGCTTCGTATATTTGCACAGCGCCAACATCCGACCGCTTTTATGACGATAATATTTGGATTGGAATTGATTTTACCGATTTGTATTTGTTGACCGGTGAAAAGAATTATTTGCAAAAAGCCCGAAGCATTTGGCAATTTGTAGAAAGTGGTTCGGACGATGCATTGGGTGGCGGCATTTATTGGTGCGAACAAAAGAAAAGAGGGAAAAATGCGTGTTCCAATGCTCCGGCTGCGGTTTATGCGCTGAAATTGTTTGAGGCTACCAACGACAGTTCGTTCTTTTACAAAGGAAAAAAATTGTATGAATGGACAGAACAACACTTGAAAGACACGGTTGATAATCTTTATTATGACAATCTGAAACTCAACGGCAAGGTAGATATGAAAAAATATTCGTACAACAGCGGGCAAATGATTCAGGCAGGTGCCTTGCTGTATAAGATTACTCAACATGAAAATTATCTTTTGGAAGCGCAGCAAACGGCTTTGTCGTGCTATCATCACTTTTTCAGGAACTTCAAACCGCTTGAGGGAGGGGCAATTTTCCGTTTGGTAAAAAAAGAAAACGTATGGTTCACCGCGATTCTCTTCCGCGGATTTTGTGAATTATACAGGGTCGATAACCATAAGGAATATCTGGATGCCTTTCAAAAAAATATGGATTATGCATGGATGCATGCGCGGGAAGAAAACGGGCTTTTCAATTCCGACTGGAGCGGCGATTCCAAAGATGCATCCAAATGGCTCTTGACACAAACGGCCATGGTGGAGATGTATGCCCGGTTATCCATTGAAAATGAATGAATATCAACTAATAATTAATAAATTTATGGAAAAGAAAAAACACTTGTTAAGAAATGTATGTCTGAGTTTCGGTTTATGTTTTATGACTCAGGTAGTGAATGCCGGTAATGGTGCGGTAACAGAAAAATTATCTTTGGAAAACGACAAGACAAAAGTCTATGTTTCACAACGTCCGAAGGAAAAAGACCGGCTGTTTGTGTCCAAGGCTGTTGAAGAAAAAATTCGGAGTGTGAAAAAACGTTTGACCAATGCCCGTTTGGCCTGGATGTTTGAAAATTGTTTTCCGAATACGCTGGATACCACCGTCCATTACAGAACTCTTGACGGGGAAGATGATACATTTGTTTATACGGGCGATATTCATGCCATGTGGCTTCGTGATTCGGGGGCGCAGGTTTATCCTTACGTGCAGTTGGCGAATAAGGATCCGGAACTCAAAAAGATGTTGCGTGGGGTTATCTTGCGTCAGTTGAAATGTATCTTGATTGATCCGTATGCTAATGCCTTCAATGACGGCGCAACCGGCGGCGAGTGGATGAGCGACCAAACGGATATGAAACCGGAATTGCATGAACGGAAATGGGAAATTGATTCGCTTTGTTATGTCCTCCGGTTGGCTTATCACTACTGGCAGGTGACCGGCGATGCAAGTATTTTTGGCGAAGATTGGGAAAAAGCCGTTGCCACCATTGTCAAAACATTCAAAGAGCAACAAAAGAAAGAGAATCAGGGGCCTTATACTTTCATGCGTAAAACGGAACGGCAATTAGATACGATGTCGAACAATGGGATGGGCAATCCGGTAAAGCCGGTGGGCTTGATTGCGTCTGCTTTCCGTCCTTCGGACGATGCCACTATCTTTCAGTTCTTGATTCCGTCCAACTTTTTTGCCGTGACTTCGTTGCGCAAAGCATCCGAGGTTTTAAGGATGGTAAATAACAACACGACGTTGGCAAATGAATGTGCCGGTTTGGCTTCCGAAGTTGAAACTGCCTTGAAAAGATATGCTACATTTCAGCATCCAAAGTATGGAACAATTTATGCTTTTGAGGTGGACGGATTTGGTAATCAATTATTTATGGATGATGCGAATGTACCGAGTTTATTGGCTTTAGCTTATTTGGGCGATGTGGATGTAAATGATTCGATTTATCAAAATACCCGCCGCTTTGTGTGGAGTAAAGACAATCCGTATTTCTTCAAAGGAGCCGCCGGAGAAGGCATCGGAGGCCCGCACATTGGTTATGATATGATTTGGCCGATGAGTATCATGATGAAAGCGTTTACCAGTCAGGATGATGCGGAAATCAAAGCCTGTATTCAAACATTGATGAATACCGATGCGGGAACCGGATTTATACACGAATCGTTTCACAAAGACGACCCAACTAATTTTACCCGTAAATGGTTTGCCTGGCAAAATACCCTGTTTGGAGAATTGATTATCAAGTTGATTGATGATGGGAAATTGAATTTGTTGTCGGAATAAAAATAAATTTAACAAAGAAATAACACAATGTGCGGAATAGTAGGTTACATAGGAAATCAGGAAGCGTATCCCATCCTGATTAAAGGGTTACATCGACTCGAATACCGTGGATATGACAGTGCCGGTATTGCATTAATCAATCCAAGCGGCGATTTAAACATTTATAAAACCAAAGGCCGGGTGTCGGATTTGGAAGAGTTTTGCGACAGCAAAGACATTTCCGCCACTATCGGCATTGCCCATACCCGTTGGGCAACGCATGGAGAACCGAATAATGCCAATGCCCATCCCCATTATTCCGAAACGGAAAATCTGGCGCTGATACACAACGGCATTATCGAAAATTACGCGGTACTCAAGGAACAACTGATGCAAAAAGGCTATCATTTTCTCAGCAATACCGATACTGAAGTGCTGATTCAATTGATAGAATATATTCAAACCTTGAATCATGTGGATGTCTGTACCGCCCTGCAATTGGCTTTGGGACAAGTGATAGGCGCTTATGCCATTGCGGTGATGGAAAAAGGAAATCCCGACCAAATCATTGTTGCCCGCAAAAGCAGTCCGCTGGTTTTGGGTATCGGCGAGAATGAGTTTTTCATCGCTTCCGATGCTTCTCCGATTATCGAATATACCAACAAGGTCATTTATTTGGAAGACGAAGAAATTGCTATTGTCAAACGACACGAACAACCCCGGATTGTGACGATTGGTAATGTAGAAAAGACCCGCGAAATCATCCAATTGGAGTTGAGTTTAAGCCAGCTGGAAAAAGGAGGTTTTCCGCATTTCATGTTGAAGGAAATATTTGAACAACCCCACACCTTGCGCGATTGCATGCGCGGACGGGTGGATGTTACCTGCAACAATATTGTTTTGTCGGGCATTCTTGACCATCGTGAACGCTTCCTCCAAGCGAAACGAATCATTATTTTGGCTTGCGGAACTTCCTGGCATGCCGGATTAATCGGCGAATACCTCATTGAAGAGATTTGCCGGATACCGGTGGAAGTGGAGTATTCATCGGAGTTTCGTTACCGGCATCCGGTCATTTATCCGGACGATATTATTATTGCCATTTCACAATCGGGCGAAACTGCCGATACACTTGCTGCCATCGAATTGGCAAAGAAAGAGGGCGCCTTTGTGTATGGGATTTGCAATGTGGTGGGTTCTTCCATCCCGCGGAATACCCATTCGGGCTCTTATACCCATGTGGGACCGGAACTAGGCGTGGCATCCACCAAGGCTTTTACGGCGCAGTTATGCGTACTCACCATGATGGCGTTGTGCATAGCCCGCGAGAAAAAAGTCCTCCCACAAAGCCGTATTTTGGAATTATTACATGAGTTGAATCTTATTCCGGACAAGATAGAACAGATATTGAATGCCAACGACTCCATTCAAAAGCTGTCCAATATATTTACTTATGCCCATAATTTCATTTATCTGGGTCGGGGTTATAACTATCCGGTAGCCTTGGAAGGCGCTTTGAAATTGAAGGAAATATCTTACATCCATGCGGAAGGCTATCCTGCCGCCGAAATGAAGCACGGTCCGATTGCGTTGATTGATAATGAGATGCCGGTCGTCGTGATTGCTACGGACAACGATATGTATGAAAAAGTTATCAGCAACATTCAGGAAATCAAAGCCCGGAACGGAAGGGTGATAGCCATTGTGAGCGAAACGGATACCGTAGTGAAATCCATCGCCGATTATGTGATTGAAGTACCTGCTACCGAAGATTGCTTCGAGCCGCTACTGACCACCATTCCATTGCAGTTATTGTCTTATCATATTGCAGTGAATAAACGGCGCGATGTGGATATGCCCCGCAATTTGGCGAAATCGGTAACGGTAGAATAATTAAAAACAGGAATCGTATGTCTTGGAGAAAATTAAACAATAAGGAAATAAAAGTGCTGAACGAGCAGTTCTGCCGTTGCGATGATTGGAATAAAATTCATGTAACGGAAGACTTTAGCCCGCAACATATCCGCAACAGTAACTTTTCCGGCGATGTGTATATCGGAAATTTTGAAAAAGAAATTACCTTTTTCGGCGGCGTGAAGAAACACTCAGGCATTTTTAATGCCACCATTCACAATTGTACAATCGGCAATAATGTGTATATCGGACAAATTCGTAACTACATCGCCAATTACACGATAGAAGATGATGTAGTAATCGAAAATGTGGATTTGTTGGCGGTCGACGGGGTCAGTTCCTTTGGTAACGGCACCTTGGTCGGTGTCCTCAATGAAACCGGAGGACGGGAATTACCTATTTATGATAATTTATCGGCGCATCTGGCTTACATACTCGTGCTTTACCGGCACAGAACGCTGGTAATAAATAAGCTGACGGCTATGATTGACGATTACGTCAAGTCTGTCTTGTCTGCAACCGGAACAGTGGGTAAAAATGCCTGTTTGACGAATTGCCGGACATTGCGCAATTTACGCATCGGTTCCTACGCCTGCCTGGACGGTATTTATCGTCTGACAAACGGAACCATCAACAGCAACGAAAAGGCGCCGACCCATTTCGGACCCGGGGTAATTGCCGAAAATTTTATTGCTTCTACCGGTTCGGAAGTAACCGAAGGGACGGTAGTTTTCAATACCTTCATCGGACAAGGTTGCCTATTGGGAAAACAATATTCCGCCGAAAATTCCCTGTTCTTTGCAAATTGTCAAGGGATGCACGGCGAGGCTTGCGCCATTTTTGCGGGACCTTTTACCGTTACTCATCATAAATCAACGCTCTTAATAGCCGGTTATTTTTCTTTTTTAAATGCCGGAAGCGGTTCCAACCAGAGCAATCACATGTATAAATTAGGCCCAATTCATCAGGGAATTGTGGAACGGGGTTCGAAAACCACCAGCGATTCTTACCTGTTGTGGCC
>JAITXK010000076.1 GCA_031284765.1 Candidatus Symbiothrix sp. | reverse complement strand
TTGCGGATTTCCATACTTTTATGAAACACATCGTTTTCTTTCCATCGATTCAGGATTTCCCGATTGATTTCCGACAAGTCCAATTTATTGTATTCAGCAAATTTCCTACTCATACTTTAATAATGATGAATGATATGTAAATGAACAGTTTGAATTGAGATGCAAAGGTAATGATTTTTTCTTCAAAAAGGCTAAATATTATTTTGAGGGAATAGAACTCGGATAACCATAGCTGTCAGGTTAAGAGGCGCATAGTGCTAAAACCCTTGTAGACGTGTGTGTCAGCGCACGAAAAACTTTTGTTATACGTTTCCATATTATCATTTGTGAACACTGATAGTGTTTTCTTTCATATTGATGCAAAAAACGGTATTCTTGAAGAAATCCAAACCGAGAACGCCTTCGTAATTTGAAAATATGCCATGGGATATAAAGTCATAAATTTGAATAGGAAATTTCTTTCGAGTTAAACCTAACGCAGAAAGCGCCTTTACTTCAAATTCCTCAACAGGAATAATACCATTTGCCGTTTCTATTTCAACCGTTCCTAAATTGTTTTTTGAGGTCGTAATTATTTATATAGAGAGCATTACTGTCAATGGTAGTATGAGTTGCACCCGTATCCAACAACATTTTAAATTCGTACGTACCGTCAATCTCAAGAGGAATTATTATAAGCCCGTTTTCTTCCGTTTTTTCAAAATGATAAGTCATGAGTTAACACGTTTTAAAATACCAATAGTACTTCTTTTGGATGGATTGAAGGCTCCGGCATAAATGATTGTAATTTTGTCATAGCCAGCTATCAAAGGCTTTCCAAGATAATATACCTCTCGTTTGTCTGCGCTGTGATACAAAGGGATGCCGGATAAAACATTCAGATGATAATCGTCCCAAACCGGATTACCCAACAATACCCATTCATTGGGATACTGTCGCTTGATTTCGCTGATATTCATTACTTGTGCCATTTTTGCTGTTGTTTAATAAATGCACACAAATTTAAGAATAAAATCCAATATAAACCAATTATCTCAAAAAAGTTTCCCGTTCGGTTACAATAAAGGTTCGTTTGATCATAATTGTTTTTTAATTGAGTTAATAAATCATCTGAACGTAATCTATCTCTTTTTGGGTGTTCCCAAATTCATTTTTGTTTAAAGGGAATCGAGTTTTGTTTAAACCAAACTGAGTTTGGGTGAAGACATTTATCGTTTCGACCATAGAGGTGAGAAAAAATGTTTGTCAAAAGGGCTGTATTTTTTAACCGCTCAAAAGTCCGCCACCAACTTGATATTCCATTGCCGCCCCGTCAGCTTATCGGGAACTGCGTTCTGAGTGCCGCTCACATCCGTAAACCACGAATATGAATTGACATTCTTGATGTCAAACAAGTTGAAGCAATCCAATCCGGCCCAAATGTGTTTGAAATAGCGTCCAACGGAAGTATTGCGATAGCGGTTGTCTTCGCCCCACAAAAGGTAAGTCAGTCCCAAATCGACCCGGCGGTAGGGGGAGGCGCGAAACCGGGGTTTGTATGCATTGCCCGGACTACTGAACGGCAAGCCTTGCGCCCAAATCACCCGCAAGTTGCTTTGCAGTTTTTTGTTTGTTTTGGGCATATAATCGGTATAATAGAATGTAAAATTGTAAAACTGGTCGGTTGGCATGGGAACTTTTTCACCGTCCAGGTATTGTTTGGCTTGCATGAGCGATAAACCTATCCACGAATCGGTTTCGGGAATAAACTGGCCAAACAATTTGGTATCAATACCGGTGGCATAGCCGTGGGACAGGTTTTCACCGGCATAACGAATCCGCACGTTTTCGACCGAATAAGGGACTAAATCGTCCAATTTCTTGTAATACAATTCGGTGGTAAACTTGAAAGGACGGTAATCCATCATCCGGAACGTGAAATCATTGCCCACAACGAAATGCACGGAACGCTGTGAACGGATATTCCGGTTCAACATCGTCTCGTGATTGCCATCCGCATCGGTTTCCGTCCGCCGGAACTCCTTGTAGAAAGGCGACTGGTAATAGATTCCGGTGGCGGCGCGAAAGGTCAGATTTTGATTGGCGGAGGGAACAAACCCCACCGAAGCCCGCGGGCTAACGAGCCACTCGTGATTGTAATTCCAATAACTGGCCCGGATACCGGCCGTTAAAGACCATAAACCGCGGTCGTTCCGGAACTTATAGGTATCCTGCACATAGCCGGAAAAACGTTTGGACTGGATATTGTTTTTGGAATACAGATTCTCAACCACACGCAAAACCGCATCCGCATCCGGAAGCGAATAACCCAGCGAATCGCGCAACTCCCATTCATTGATACGGTCTTGGATGTTTTCGGTCTGCATCCCCAGCGACCATCGGAAAGCGTGTCGGGCATGCTTTATATTCCCCACCAAAGAAAAATTGGTAACCGTGGCATTCAACCGGTTGCGGGCGTGCTGAAGGAAAGCGCCCGTCCCGATATTCTCCACCGTATGCTCGTCCAGCACATTGCTGACGAAATATGCGCCGTCAATATCATACGTTTCCTCTTCGCCGGTTTGAAAGCCGGAAATCATCAGCGCCACATCCGCCTGTTCGGAGAAATCGTACTTCACAGTACCTGCCCCGAAAAAGGAGCGGAAACGGTCGCGCTCCATGCCGCCGTAATAGACCGTAAACCGGCGGGGATTGGCCATCGTGCCGTAAGAAGTCTCGCGCTTGTCGGGATTGAAATCGTAGATATTATCGGAATAATTGCCCAGAAAACTTACTGTCAGCTTGGGAGTCAGGGAATAATTCATCAACGTTTGCAAGTCCAAGGCCGAAGGGTCGTAATCGCCTTTGGTATCCAAGGTTTTCAGCAGGGTGGTGCCGCGCTTGTAACGCAAACCGGTGATTTGTGTAAATTTGCCTGTGGCGCTTTCCAGCCAGGCGCTGCCGCCCAGCATACTGGCTGCCACTCCCCCTGCCGTTTTTTGCGGTTTTTTGTACACAATATCCAGCACGGACGACATTTTATCGCCATAACGCGCTTCAAATCCACCGGAAGAAAAATGCACCGATTCGGCCATGTCGGGATTGATAAAGCTCAAACCTTCCTGCTGTCCGCTACGAATCAGGAGCGGGCGATAGATTTCTATTCCATTGACATAGACGATGTTTTCGTTGTAATTGCCGCCGCGAACCGAGTATTGGGTACTCAATTCGTTGGTCGAAGAAACGCCCGTCCCCGCCGTCATCACAAATGATTCGACGCTGCCGCCGGTGGCATCAACCGATAGACGCCCCGCTCCCATACTGATTTTTTCCATCGTATTGGTCTGAATACGGCTGCCGGTAATGACCGCCGTTTCCAGTTCGTAGGATTGTGGGCGTAAACGCATATTGACCACCACATCCGTTTTCGGGGCTTCCAAAGTGATTTCGGCGGGACTGTATCCCAAACACATAAACCGCAACGTAACCGAATCTTGCTGCGCGATAGAAAACGAATATTTTCCTTTTTCATTGGAAAACGTTCCGTTGAGGCTCCCTTTTTCCATCACGGTAGCCAATTCAATCGGGATTCCCGAAACATCGGACACGACGCCCGATACCGTGATGCGTTGTGCTTGAATTGAAACCGGGAAAAAGAGTACTGCAATAATTAAACGAAACTTCATGAAGACGAAATTAGTTATCTGTATTAACGGGAAATAGCGGATTTGCGTATAAATGCATCCAAAAATGCTTATTTTCTTCCGAAATCGGCGGGGATTTCGCCCCATTCCCGCGTTTCCCACTTGAGGATGGGATTGGGACAGGTATTGGTTTTCAGCCAATTTTCGGCGCGGGCAAGCAATTCAAACAAGATTTTATTGGCTTCGCAGTGTTCCAGAGTGGTTTTTGCTTTTTTGTTCCGCACCCAGGCCATGGCGCTCACACTGTCGGAATAGACGGGAATGGTGGAATTTTGCTTTTTCAGCAAAGCCAAACCATGCACCAGCGCTAAAAATTCGCCGATATTGTTGGTACCCTGTTGGAAAGGTCCCATGCGGAATATTTCTTCGCCGGTAGCTGTAAAAACGCCGCGGTATTCCATGATTCCGGGATTGCCGGAACAGGCGGCATCGACCGAAAGGCTGTTGAGAATCTTGTTGGACATCTGTAAATGCGTGTATGATAGTTTGTGAGGGCAAAGGTAAACATTTTCCGTCTTATCTGTGTTCCAGTCATTTCGATTTTACTTATCTTTGTGGACTTAAAAAAATAAATGTTTCGACAAAATCACATATACACCGTTCTCTTGCCGCTTTCGTGGCTATATGGAGGTATTATCTGGCTCCGAAACAAATTCTTTGATTGGAAAATTTTTCCAGGCGAATCCTTTAACGTTCCTGTCATTTCTATTGGCAATTTAGCCGTGGGCGGAACAGGCAAAACGCCCCACACCGAATATTTGATTCGTTTGTTAAGTAAACAATATAAGGTGGCAGTGCTCAGCCGGGGCTATCAACGAAAAACGAAACAATATCTATTGGCCGGCGCCGGCGCTTCGGCGCAAACCATTGGTGACGAACCGTTTCAGATGCACCGCAAGTTTCCGGATATTCTGGTAGCGGTGGACAAAAACCGGCGGGAAGGCATCCAAAAGTTACTGAATCTGCCCGAAAACCAACGTCCCGAAGTGATTTTATTGGACGACGCCTATCAACACCGGTATGTCAAACCCTCCCTCTCCATTTTGTTGACCGACAGCAAACGCCTCTTTACCGGCGATGCCCTCCTGCCCGCGGGACGGTTGCGCGAACCGGCATCGAATCGTGCCCGCGCCGATATAGTCATTTGCACCAAATG
>JAITXK010000028.1 GCA_031284765.1 Candidatus Symbiothrix sp. | reverse complement strand
TCTGCCACGAGACGCATTTTGCGGGGTGACGTCGGCACGTTGTTTAATTTTGCAAAATATTCCGTTTTGCGGGCTTCTTTTCTTTTTTCTGCTGATATTTTTTTTCTAGCACCCATAATTTTTTACTTTTTCTTGTTACCGGAATGACCACGGAACTGGCGTGTAGGAGAAAACTCTCCTAATTTATGTCCTACCATATTTTCCGTAACATATACAGGAATAAATTTATTACCATTGTGAACCGCAACCGTGTGCCCAACAAAATCAGGCGAAATCATTGAAGCTCGCGCCCAGGTTTTAACAACCGTTTTTTTGCCGCTTTCATTCATAGCCAGAACTTTCTTTTCCAGCTTGATATTGATATACGGACCTTTTTTTAATGAACGACTCATAATCTACTCTAATTTAATCAGGTTATTTTTTTCTTCTTTCAATAATGTACTTAGAAGAATGTTTCTTCGGCGCTCTTGTTTTCAAGCCCTTAGAATACAATCCTTTGCGAGATCTGGGATGTCCTCCTGAAGCGCGGCCTTCACCACCACCCATCGGGTGATCCACAGGGTTCATTACCACACCACGCACGCGAGGACGGCGTCCCAACCAGCGTGACCTACCCGCTTTTCCTGATTTTTCCAAAGCATGATCTGAGTTGCCCACGCTACCGATAGTAGCTTTGCACGCTGCAAGTATTTTGCGTGTTTCGCCCGAAGGCATTTTGAGGATTGCATAATCCCCTTCACGCGATACTACTTGAGCAAAGGCTCCTGCAGAACGGACCATTTTCGCTCCCTGTCCCGGGCGTAATTCAACGTTGTGAACTACCGTACCCAGCGGAATGTTTGCCAAAGGGAGTGCATTTCCGATTTCCGGCGCTGCATCTTTCCCTGAAATCACTGTCTGGTTTATTTCCAAGCCATTAGGAGCAATGATGTACGTTTTTGCTCCATCGGCATAAAACAACAAGGCAATACGAGATGAACGGTTTGGATCATACTCAATTGTTTTTACTGTTGCAGGAATACCATCTTTGTTTCTCTTGAAATCGATCAAACGGTACTTACGTTTATGACCTCCGCCAATGCTCCGCATAGTGCGGTGGCCTTCTGCATTACGTCCTCCCGATTTGTACTTACCGTAAACAAGAGATTTTTCCGGTACAGAAGCAGTGATTTCACTAAATGTACCGATAATCTTGTGTCTTTGCCCCGGTGTTGTGGGCTTTAATTTACGAATTCCCATTATCTTTTTTAAGTTTTAAGTTCTAAGTTTTAAGTTTTAAGTCGATAATGCCCAAGCACTTACAACTTAATACTTATCACTTATGACCTTTTATATATTACTAAAGAAATCAATTGTTTCGCCTTCTTTCAAAGTTACAATCGCTTTTTTGAAAGCAGACTCTTTTCCAGTCACAACGCCCGATTTAGTGTATCTGGATTTACTTTTGCCATCGTAATTCATGGTATTGATTTTTACCACTTTCACGCCGTAAAGTTCCTCGATAGCAGCCTTAATCTCTAACTTGTTAGCGCCGGGAGTAACGCGAAAACCTACACGATTCGCTTTTTTATCGGTAATCTGTGTCTGTTTTTCTGTTACGATAGGTTTAATAATAATTCCCATTTTGCTTTTCTCCTTTTATTAAAAGTTATTCAAAGCCGTTACCGAACTTTCCAATACTACCAAATGCGCAGCATCTAATACTTTATAAGTATTTAATTCGGAAACAGTTACTACATTTGCCTTTTGCACATTGCGTGCCGACAAGTAAATATTCTCATTATTTTCCGGAAGAACCACCAGCACTTTTTTGCCGGTTACATTCAAATTCTTGGCTAATGCCAAAAATTCTTTGGTCTTCGGAGCTTCAAAAGAAAAGTCTTCCACTACGGTAATTGCTTCTTGTTGCACTTTGTACGACAAAGCCGATTTACGAGCCAATGCTTTTTCTTTTTTGTTCAATTTAAATTCGTAATCCCGCGGTTTCGGACCAAAAACTCTGGCTCCACCCACCAATACGGGCGAATTAATATCCCCGCGACGAGCGCCACCACCGCCTTTTTGACGGCCTAATTTACGCGTGCTGCCCGATAGTTCGCTTCTTTCTTTGGATTTAGCTGTTCCCTGACGTTTGTTAGCCAAATGTTGTTTTACATCCAAGTAAATAACATGGTCATTCGGTTCAATTCCAAAGACACCCTCTTTCAGGTTTACCTTTCTTCCGGTATCTTCCCCTTTCGTGTTATATACGCTTATTTCCATTACTTTTGAATTACTACGATTGAACCTTTTGCTCCCGGAATAGAACCTTTGACAAGCAAGAGGTTGTGTTCGGGAATCAACTTAATCACTTCCAAATTCTGTACGGTAACTCGTTCGTCACCCATGTGACCACCCATGCGAGTACCCTTGAATACCTTAGCCGGATAAGAACAAGCGCCGATAGAACCCGGGTGACGTTGACGGTCGCTCTGTCCTAATGTTGCTTCTCCAACCCCTTTGAATCCGTGGCGTCTTACAACCCCTTGGAACCCTTTTCCTTTGGATGTTCCAATAACATCAACATAGCCTTCTCCATCGAAATAATCCACTGTGATTACATCGCCGGCTTTGTATTCGCCTTGTCCTTTGAACTCAACCAAGTGTCTCTTGGGTGTTACTCCTGCTTTTTTGAAGTGTCCCTGTTCAGGTTTGGAGGTATGCTTTTCCTTTTTGTCCTGAAATCCTAATTGAACCGCTTCGTAACCGTCGATGTCAACGGTCTTTACTTGAGTAACAACACAAGGACCTACTTCGATAACAGTGCATGGAAGATTTTTTCCCTCGACACTGAAAACGGATGTCATTCCGATTTTTTTTCCAATTAATCCTGGCATTTCACTTATTTTTAATAATTAAGAAATGAAAGAAATGAAGAAAATGAAGAAAATGAAAGAACTATAGTTTCGCGTATTTATTACTTTCATCATTTTCATTATTTTCATTATTTTCATTATTCTACACTTTAATTTCTACTTCTACGCCACTGGGCAAATCCAACTTCATCAAGGCATCAACCGTTTTTGTGGTAGATGTGTAGATGTCGATTAGCCGTTTGTAAGCAGAAAGTTCGAATTGTTCCCGAGACTTCTTGTTTACAAATGTAGCACGATTCACTGTAAAGATACGTTTGTGGGTGGGCAGAGGAATAGGTCCACTGACAAAATCCG
>JAITXK010000020.1 GCA_031284765.1 Candidatus Symbiothrix sp. | reverse complement strand
AACGAAGAACACATCCGGAAAGCCCGTTTTTTGGCTACGCAAGCTCGTGATGCTGCACCTCATTACCAACATTCCTATGTCGGATACAACTACCGGATGAGTAACATTGTGGCGGGAGTAGGCAGAGGACAAATGCAGGTGCTTTCCCAACGAGTTGAACAACGCAGAAAAAACAATCAATATTACCGGAAACATGTATCCGGTATCGAAGGGATTACTTTTCAGACCGAACCCACGCCGGATTTTCAATCCAATTATTGGCTGACAACCATTGTAGTTGATCCGGAAAAAACCGGTGGCGTTACCCGCGAAGATTTACAAAACGCATTGGAGACAGCCAATATCGAATCTCGTCCGCTGTGGAAACCCATGCACTTGCAACCCATTTTCGATGATTATCCGTACTACGGGGAAAAAGTCAGCGAATCGCTGTTTGAAAAAGGATTATGTCTGCCTTCCGGTTCGCTGTTGACGGAAAATGACTTGGGAAAAGTGGTAGAAATCATCAGAAATACAGTACGCACAAAAAAGGGATTCCGGTTACCCGAAACCCCCATATAAAAAGCCGCACAGCGGATGTAAAAAACTCCGTATGACAGGATTTGAGCGCCCTACCGTATTTGTAATCCGCTGTGCAATGCATAGCCCGAAGGCTGCGGCCCGCCATTCCCGGTAGTAGCTTGTCTCGGAATTTGCATAAAATTTGATGAGTTTTCCAATCGACTACATGCGGCTAATATTTCAAATGATAGACTATCTCTCTTGATAGTGTAGTGCAAATGTAGGGATACAATTCTATATACACAAATATTTATTGTTAAAAATTTCATTTCCGCAATATTAAATTTTCTTTATTTTCATACATTTTGCCAACGAATCATTGTCCGAATCAGTTTAATTGCCTAATTTTGCCTTGTAAAACAAAGACAAACAGGTACAAAGCTGACATTTTATTATATAATTTATTCTCTAAATTTTTTAATATATGAAAACGGAACTGATTCTTCAATCTCTTGAAGCAAAACACCCCGGCGAAGCTGAATATTTGCAAGCCGTAAAAGAAGTCCTTTCTTCCATTGAAGATGTTTACAATGAACATCCCGAGTTCGAAAAGGCCGCAATTATCGAACGTTTAGTCGAACCGGACCGCATTTTCACCTTCAAAGTGCCTTGGGTGGATGACCAAGGAAATGTGCAAGTTAATTTGGGCTATCGTGTACAATTCAACAATGCTATCGGACCATACAAAGGCGGCATCCGCTTTCACGCATCCGTAACGCTGTCCACACTCAAATTTTTGGGATTTGAACAAACCTTCAAAAACGCCTTAACCACTCTTCCCATGGGTGGCGGCAAAGGTGGATCGGATTTCAGCATTCGCGGAAAATCCAATGCCGAAGTGATGCGGTTTTGCCAAGCTTTTATCTTGGAATTATGGCGCCACATCGGACCGGATACGGATGTTCCCGCCGGCGACATCGGGGTCGGTGCCCGCGAAATTGGCTATATGTACGGCATGTACAAGAAGTTAGCACGCGAAAATACGGGTACTTTTACCGGTAAAGGCTTGGATTACGGCGGCTCGCTCGTTCGTCCCGAAGCTACCGGATTTGGAGGCATTTACTTCGTAGTAAACATGCTGAAAGAAAAAGGCTTGACCCTCAAAGGCAAAACCATTGCCATTTCCGGCTTTGGAAACGTGGCTTGGGGTGCCGCCTTGAAAGCAACCGAATTGGGAGGGAAAGTGGTTACCATCTCCGGCCCCGACGGCTATGTATTTGACCCGAATGGCATTTCAGGCGAAAAAATTGACTTTATGCTCGAACTCCGCGCTTCGGGCGAAGATATTGTTGCTCCGTATGCCGAAAAATACGGCGTAGAATTTTTCCCCAATCAACGCCCTTGGCAACAAAAAGTGGACATTGCCTTACCCTGCGCCATTCAAAACGAACTGGACGAGAACGATGCGAAAACATTGATTGACAACGGAGTAACTTGTGTGGCCGAAATTTCCAACATGGGCTGTACGGCAGAAGCAGTCGATTACATGATTGAAAAAGGCATTTTATTCGCCCCGGGCAAAGCAGTCAACGCCGGCGGTGTAGCCACTTCGGGTTTGGAAATGACTCAAAATGCCATGCACCTGCTATGGACAGCAGAAGAAGTGGATACCCAATTGCATCAAATCATGAACGCCATTCACGAACAATGTGTGATTTACGGCAAACAAGCCGATGGCTATATTCATTATGTAAAAGGAGCGAATATCGCAGGATTTATGAAAGTTGCCCGCGCCATGATGGCGCAAGGCATTGTGTAAACATCAGATTCCAAACGAGATACCCATTCGTTTGCCTTGAATAATCAAGTCGTGGTCGGAAGGAACTAATTTCAGTTTTCCGGCCACTTCTTTTAAAGGAATAGAGGTGATATGACCGTCTTGCAACGAAACCATGCGTCCAAAGTGCTTTTCTGCAATCAATTCAATGGCATGGCCGCTCAAGCGCGTAGCCAAATTCCGGTCATAAGCCGAGGGACTGCCTCCGCGCTGCACATAGCCCAAAATAGTTTTTCGCGTTTCGATGCCCGTTATTTTCTCGATGCGTTTATCATCAATTTTCAGGCCTTCGCCGACTGCCACTATCGAATAAGGTTTGCCTTTGGCTGCCCGGTTCAAAATGGCTTCCGTTACCTTATTGATATCGTAGCCCAATTCAGGAAGTAAAATCACGTCCGCACCGCCGGCCATTCCCGCATAAAGCGTAATCCAACCGGCTTTGTGTCCCATGAGTTCGATAACCATGACCCGTTTCAACGAATTGGCTGTTGAATGTAGCCGGTCGATGGCTTCGGTAGCAATATCTACTGCTGTGTAGAAGCCGAAAGTTCTATCTGTTCCCCACACATCGTTGTCGATAGTTTTGGGAATACCAATGACATGAAGGCCCAACTGCGCCAATTTATGGGCGGTTTTTTGCGTACCGTTCCCGCCGATGCAGACTAAGCAATCCAAACCTAAATCGTTGTAATGGTCTAAAATGATTTGCGGTTTTTGGTCTGTTTCCCCATTCAACAATTTTTTGAATGGTTTTTCACGGGATGTACCCAAAATGGTTCCGCCAAGACTTAATAAACCGGAAAGGGAGGCTTCCGTCAAGGGTATGTAATTATTTTCAAGCAAGCCCAGAAATCCGCTTTGGATGCCGATGACTTCCATTCCGTAATGGGACAAAGCCACTTTGCCGACTCCGCGAATCGCCGCATTGATACCCGGACAATCGCCTCCGGAAGAAAGAATACCTATTTTCATGAATTATCTTACTATGCCTAAATTTTGGTCGATGACACCGATTTTCTTTTCAATCAATTGCAATTCATCTTTCAAACTTTCGATTTTACGTTGCATATCTTTAACCAAACCGCCGCCGCCTTTAGTGGATACGGACAAAAAGCCGATATTGTTTTCATACGTTTGAATGTCGGATTTCAGCCGTTCATAGCTGCGCATCAGTCGTTCGCGCTCGCCCATTATCTTGTTCTTCGACTTTTCGCCGCTCGCCAAGTCTTTCAAATTCGACTTAAAAGATTCCAAACGGCGTTCGGATGCATCGACTTTCAAGCGGTCGAAATGTTTATCGACAATGGCACGGAAAGTATTGTGGATTTTATCTTTTTCCTTGAATGGCACAAATCCCACGCTATTGAATTGGGCAATGTATTCGCGCAGTTGGGCAACGGCTTCGTTGGCGGACAATGCTTCATCCAAAGCTTCGATTTGAGCGATAATTTCTTTTTTCTTTTTCAGATTTTCCGTTTCTTCGGTTTTCGCGGAAGCAAAATGTTGATTTTTCTGTTCAAAGAAAGCATCACAAGCAGCAATAAAACGTTTCCAAATGACATCCGAATGTTTTCTTGCAACCGAACCGATGGTTTTCCATTCCTTTTGAAGTGCAATCAGTTTGTCGGTAGTTTCTTTCCATTCCTGACTGTCTTTCAATGCTTCGGCCTGTTCACAAAGTGTTTTTTTCTTTACCAGATTCACTTCCATCGCATCTTTGGTACCTCTGTAGAATGCGCTTTTCTGACGGAAAAAGACATCGCAAGCGGCGCGGAATCGTTCGAAAATCTTTACATTTTGTTTTTTCGGAGCAAAACCGATGGATTTCCATTTTTCCTGCAATGCCAGAACGAGTTTGTTTTTTGCATCCCATTCTTTGAATGAAGTCAAAACGGCGTAATCGATAGCTTCAATTTCTTCGCACAGAGCGGTTTTGGCTTCCAGATTTTGTTGTTCCAAACTCCGCAAAGCATCGAAATGCTCCTGATATTTTTTATTGATGACCGACGATGCTTTTTTGAAGCGCGCCCAAAGTTCTTCGCGCAGTTCGCGTGCCACAGGGCCTGTTTCGCGCCATTCCTGATGCAGGTTTTGCAATTGATAGAAAGCGGAAATCACATCTTTCTCTTCATCCAAGCGCTCAACGGCTTCGCAAAGACTTTGTTTCAATTCCAGATTCTTCTTGAAATCGTAATCGCGCATCTCGTTGTTGATTTTCAACAAATCATAAAATTTCTCGCTATAAGATTGGTAATCCTTCCAAAGGTCATTGACGGCACTTTGAGGAACTTGTTTGATGTCTTTCCACTGTTGCTGCAATTTTCTGAACTCTTCATGCACTTTGTAAAAATCGTCTTTACTGTCAATTAACTCTTTCAATCGTTCGATAATGGATTGTTTGGTAAGCAGATTGACTTCTTTTTTTTTGGCCAGTTCAGCCGTTAAGGCAGCTCGTTTTTCACGGAAAACAGTGAGCAATGCCTTCAATTTTTCTTCCAAAGCATCTTCTTCTGCCGTGAAATCCTCTTCTGCGTTACCTGCTTCGACAAACAATCTTTTAGCGGCATCCATTTCAATGCGTTTGAACTTGTAAAAAGCCTGTTTCAGGGCATCTACTTCGTTTTTAACGGCATCGGTAGCCTCCTGCTCAACAATTATTGCCAAACGTTCCGAAATTTCTTCCTTACTCAGTTTATCCGGTTCAATCGCAACACTTTCTGTTACAACAGGAATAATTACTTGTTCTTCAGCCGCATTTTCATCTGCAACGTGTTCCGGCACCATAGGTTCAATCATAACGCTTTCATTTAAAGATATTTCTATCTGAAATTTATAAATCTCGCAAAGCTATGAATTTTTTTGAAATAAAAGGATATGTTTGAATTTTTTTGTCTAAAAAATTCCGCTTTTCTTGACAAAATACTTATAAATGCATTATCTTTGTAAACTCGTTTTCAAATTTCAATATGGATAATTACATCGTATCAGCGCGTAAATACCGCCCTGCAACCTTTCATTCGGTCGTTGGACAAAAATCCCTGACCACCACCCTCAAAAATGCCATTCAAAACAATAAATTGGCGCATGCCTATTTATTTTGCGGTCCGCGGGGTGTGGGAAAAACCACTTGTGCGCGTATTTTTGCCAAAACAATTAATTGTTTGAATCTGCAAGCGGATGGCGAAGCCTGTAACGAATGTGAATCCTGCAAAGCGTTCAACGAAAACCGTTCCTATAATATATATGAATTGGATGCGGCCTCCAATAACTCGGTTGATGATATTCGTTCGCTGACCGACCAGGTGCGGATTCCGCCCCAAATCGGGCGTTACAAGGTGTATATCATTGATGAAGTACACATGTTGTCCACACAAGCGTTCAATGCTTTTCTGAAAACGCTGGAAGAACCACCTCACCACGCGGTATTTATTCTGGCAACTACCGAAAAGCATAAGATTATCCCGACCATTCTTTCGCGGTGCCAGATTTACGATTTCAGCCGGATTACCATCAATGATATTGTTGACCATTTGGCATACGTAGCCCAAAGCGAAAACGTAAGCGCCGAAAAAGAAGCTTTGAACACCATTGCTCAAAAAGCGGACGGCGGGATGCGCGATGCTTTATCTATTTTTGACCAGGTGGTCAGTTTTTCAGGCGGGAATATCACCTACCAATCGGTGATTGCCAATTTGAATGTATTGGATTACGACTATTATTTCCGTTTGACCGATGTGATTCTGGCCGGCGATGTAAGCCAAAGCATGCTAATTCTCGACGAGATATTGCGTAAAGGATTCGATGGACAACACATTGTCAGCGGTTTGGCTAATTTCTTCCGCGATTTATTGGTGTGTAAAGACCCGCAAACCATTGTCTTGTTCGAAGTCGGCGATGCCGTCAAGCAGAAATACATTGCCTTGGCGCAAAAATGTTCCAACGATTTTTTGTACAAAACCCTTGAGTGGGGCAATGAATGTGATTTGAATTACCGGTATAGTAAGAACAAGCGATTGCTTATCGAAATATTGCTTATCCGGCTCTGTCAATGGAATCATCAATCAGCAACGGTTGATGACAAAAAAAAAATAAAACTTGAGCCACTGATTCCACAAGCCTCGGCAACAGCTGTTGATACTGTTCAGACGGTTCCTCAAGCGCAAGCAAAACCGCAAGAAGAGGAGTCACAGGAGGCAATACCCGTCGCCAAGCCTGCTGTTTCCGGTTCATTAAAGGCAGATAGCAAACTGCGCATTTCCTTGAAAAAACCGGAAACGGATGAAACAGACCACTCTGCTCAAGACACGGAAAGCAATACTCAACCGGTTCTAAATACGGCTTTCTCGCAGGAAGATTTAATCAAAGCATGGAAAGAGTATGCCGAAAAGGAGGAGGATACCCATTTGAAATACACCATTTTAAATAGCACGCCTTTAGTAGAAAATCAAAACCACATCAAAATCAGCGTTTTCAATCCCGACCAGCACAAGAAATTGACAGACAAATCGGTTGACATCAAAGAATTTTTATCCCAACAATTACATAACAACCAAATCACGCTGGATATTTCCGTTACGGAAGAAGTCAAAGAAGAAATGCCTTACGGAGGCAAAGAAATATACAAGTATATGGCCGAAAAAAATCCGGTCATAGTGGATTTGGTGAACGAGTTTGATTTGAAATTAAGCTGATTACGAAGGCAACGCTCCTGCTTGACGGAGACATTTTTCTATCTTTTCCAAAGCACAATCCAATTGTTCGAATGTATGGGTAGCCATCAACGAAAAGCGAATCAGCGTGTCGGTGGGAGCTACAGCCGGCGCCACCACCGGATTGACAAATACGCCTTGTTCAAATAAATTTTTCGTAATGGAAAAAGTCATGTCATTATCACGAATAAACAGCGGAATAATCGGGGTAGAGGTATTGCCGATTTCACAACCCATATCGCGGAAACATTTGAGTGCATAATGGGTTAAATCCCATAAATGTTGAATTCGTTCCGGCTCGTCTATCATAATATCCATCGCCGCAGATGCTGCTGCCGTAGCCGCCGGCGTATTGCTTGCGCTGAAAATATAGGCGCGTGAAGTGTGGCGTATATAATTGATTACCGGTTTTGAGCCGGCAATAAATCCGCCGATAGATGCCAACGATTTGCTGAATGTAGCCATCACCAAATCGACTTCGGGCAAGAGTCCGAAATGGTCGCAAACACCTCGCCCCTGATTGCCTAAAACGCCTAATCCGTGCGCTTCATCCACCATCACATTGGCGTTGTATTTTTTTGCCAGACGTATAATTTCGGGGAGATTGGTCACATCGCCTTCCATACTGAAAACGCCATCGACTACAATCAATTTGATTTTATCCGGTGCGCATTTTTGGAGTTGCTGCTCCAACGAATTCATATCGTTGTGACGAAACTTCAACTTTTGCGAGAATGATAAACGATGTCCTTCGATGATGGAAGCATGGTCTAATTCGTCCCAAAGGATGTAATCTTCGCGGCCTGTCAAACAAGAAATCACACCCAGATTTACTTGAAAACCGGTGGAATAAATAATGGCATCCTCTTTGCCTAAAAATTCCGCAATCTTTTTTTCCAATGCAACATGAATGTCCAACGTGCCATTGAGATAACGACTTCCGGCCATACCTGTACCGTATTTCTCTATGGCTTGAATCGCTGCCTTTTTTACTTTGGGATGATTGGTAAGGCCTAAATAGGCATTAGAACCAAACATCAATACTTTTTTCCCATTTATCGTAACTTCCGTATCCTGATCGCTTTCAATAACTCTGAAATACGGATATATACCTAACTCTTTCGCATGCTGCGCTGTTTCTATAATTTTACCTGCGGAAAGTTTTTCAACTAATAAGTTCATACTAATACAATTAAGTTCACATTCATTTGTATTATTGCTTTTTTGCCTTTTTGTCTCAGGTGGTTTCAACAAAAATCGGGCACAAAGGTAAGTAAAATATTTAATTATGCGCTGTGCGTTTTGAAAATTTGAAAAAACGAAATATTACCTAAATTTTTTTTGTTTCGCATGTAAATTGTTTATACTTTTGTCCTCTAATTAAAAAATGGGACTGATTTATATTAACAATTGTCACTCTTATGAGTAATTCCGCATTATTTTTGGTCGTTTTATTAACGGCAATCATTATGGTAGTAGCCGCCTTGCTGATCGCATGGCTGTTGGCGCCGAAATCCAATAATCCCTTGAAAGGAGAGCCGTATGAGTGCGGTATTCCTACCCGCGGCACTTCGTGGATGCAGTTCAAAGTAGGATATTATCTTTTTGCTATTTTGTATTTGGTATTCGACGTAGAAACCGTTTTGTTGTTTCCGTGGGCAACGATCATGCGCGATTTGGGTACGCAAGGCTTGGCTTGTATGGCATTCTTTTTTGTCATCCTGACCTTAGGTTTGGCTTACGCCTGGAAGAAAGGAGCTTTGCAATGGAAGTAAAAGGTATTAAAATCAAAAACATGCAAACCGGGGATTTCAAAGACAATGAATACCTCGATGAATATGTAAAAGAACTGCGTGCTAACGGCGTGAATATCGCAATCGCCAAATTGGACGACCTGATTAATTGGGGACGTTCCAATTCGGTTTGGCCACTCACATTCGCTACCAGTTGCTGTGGTATTGAGTTTATGTGCTTGGGCGCGGCACGGTACGATTTTGCACGTTTTGGTTGGGAAGTTACCCGCAATAGTCCACGTCAGGCTGACGTGGTTTTTTGTTGCGGTACGATTGTCCACAAAATGGCTCCTGTATTGAAACGCCTCTATGACCAAATGGCAGAACCTAAATATGTGATGGCTTTCGGAAGTTGCGCCATCAGCGGTGGGCCGTTCAAAACTTCGTATCACACGGTCATGGGAGTTGATAAAATTATTCCCGTAGATGTATATATTCCCGGCTGTCCGCCCCGCCCCGATGCGATGATTTACGGCATGATGCAGTTGGCAAGAAAGATAAAGATGCAGGAATTTTTCCGCTTGCCGAAGCAACCGATAGTAGCAGCCGCAGACGACTTGAAGAACAGTAAAGAAACAGAGAAAGGAGGCGAACAATGAAAGTGATTGATGAATTGTTAGCTCAACTTCCTTTTGCCGGCATAGAACAAAAAGAGAAAACCTATTCGGTTTCCGTTCCAAAAGACAAACTGCGCGAAACGGCGGAATGGTTGAAAAACAATCCCAAACTATCGTTCGATTTCTTGACCGATATTATTGGAATGGATTATACCGATAGCTTGGGTGTAATTTATTATTTGTCTTCGACGACCTTCCCTTCCTATATTATTACCTTAAAAACGCAAACGGACGACCGCGAAACTCCCGAAATTGATTCGGTGCATGATTTGTGGCTGTCGGCGGATTTGTATGAACGTGAAGTGCATGATTTTTTAGGCATTACGTTTGTGAATAATCCCGATATGCGTCGTTTATTCCTTCGTCAGGATTGGAAAGGCTATCCTTTACGGAAAGATTACGATGCCAATCCCGAACTGAATCCCATTCCGCTGGACAACGAGGATTTGAATGACATGGAAGACATGCCTTTCACGGAAATCAATTTGGAAGGCGAGCGCTTGGAACAACACCGCAAACTGTTTGAAGAAGAAGATTATGTAGTCAATTTCGGACCTCAGCACCCCGCTACGCACGGTGTATTACATTTGCGCGTATCGTTGGACGGTGAAATGATCAAGAAAGTAGATCCGAATTTCGGCTATATCCACCGTGGTATTGAGAAAATGTGCGAAGCATACACTTATCCGCAAATTCCACACTTGACCGACCGTTTGGATTATCTTTCGGGCACGATTTCCCGCCATGGCTTTTGTTTGGCGGTTGAAAAAGGCTTGGAATTGGAAGTTCCCGAGCGTGCTCATTATATCCGGACGATTATTGACGAATTAACCCGCATCGCTTCCCACCTTTTGGGTTGGGGCTGTATGGCGATGGATATGGGTTCGATTACGGCCTTCGTTTACGGCATGCGCGACCGCGAGAAAATCATGGATATTTTTGAAGAAACTTGCGGCGGCCGGCTGATGGCGAATTACAGCGTTATCGGTGGTGTGATGAACGATATTCATCCGAATTTCCAAAAGAAAGTCAAAGAATTTATTCCTTATATGCGTAAAATGTTGAAAGAGCATCACTTGCTGTTTACCGGCAACCCCATTGCCCGCGGACGTATGGAAGGAGTAGGTTATTTGAGCAAAGAACAAGCGATTTCGTTAGGCGCTACAGGCCCCACGGGACGCGCTTCGGGTTGGAGTAATGATGTGCGCAAGATTGAGCCTTACGCTGCCTACCGCCAAGCCGATTTCAAGGAAGTGCTTCGTTCCGACGGTTTGACTTTTGACCGTTACATTATCCGTTTGGACGAAATAGAAGAATCGTTGCGCATTATTGAACAATTGATAGACAACATTCCGGGAGGAAATTATGCCGCAAAAACCAAGGCGGTTATCAAATTGCCCGAAGGAGAATTTCATCAACGGGTGGAAGGCGCTCGTGGTGAATTTGATGTGTATATCAATAGTAAAGGAGATAAGTTCCCCTATCGTGTGAAATTCCGCTCGCCGTGTATGACTTTGGTTAATACGCTGAAATACATTGCCGTAGGCACAAAAGTGGCGGATTTGATTATGTTGGGTGGTTCGTTGGATTATGTTGTACCGTGTATTGACAGATAATGCACGTCATTGCGACTGCGAGGAACGAAGCAGGAAGCAATCCAGACTTGATTGCTTCGGACTTTGTCCTCGCAATGACGACTAAGAATAATTAAAAAGACAGTATGTTTCATTTTAGTGTTGTAACCAATTGGATAGATGAATTGCTCCGCACCTATTTACCGGATGGATGGGCATTATTCATTGAGTTTGTCCTGATAGGCATAGCCATTTTAACCGTCTATGCGGTGCTGGCGCTTATCCTTATTTATGTAGAGCGGAAAGTCTGTGCTTTCTTTCAATGTCGTTTAGGGCCGACTCGCGTAGGGCCGTTTGGTGTATTCCAATCAGTGGCGGATATGATTAAAATTCTGTTGAAGGAGTTAATCAAAATCAACAAAGTGGATCCGCGTTTGTTCCGTTTGGCGGCATATTTAGTGATTATAGCTTCCATCTGTACGTTTGGGGCGATTCCGTTCGACAAAGGTTTGCACGTAGTTGATTTCAATGTCGGCGTGTTTTACTTGCTGGCGATTTCCTCGTTGGGAGTGGTTGGGATATTATTAGCCGGCTGGTCATCCAACAACAAATATACGATGATTGGTGCAATGCGTTCGGGGGCGCAATTGATTTCCTACGAGTTGTCGTGCGGATTGGCATTGATGACCATCGTAATGTTGTCGGGAACGATGCAACTTTCCACCATTGTGGAGCAACAGACAACGGCGTGGAATATCTTCCGCGGCGGTATTCCTGCAATTATCGCTTTCGTCATTTATTTGATAGCGGGTCATGCAGAAACCAATCGCGGACCTTTCGACTTACCGGAAGCCGAATCGGAATTGACGGCAGGTTATCACACCGAATATTCGGGGATTCAATTCGGGTTCTTCTATTTGGCGGAATATCTGAATATGTTTATCATTGCGGCTATTGCTACCACCTTGTTTTTAGGAGGTTGGATGCCTTTGCATATTCCGGGTTGGGACGGTTTTAACGGAGTGATGGACTACATTCCTCCTGTTTTATGGTTTTTTGCTAAAACATTCGCTTGCGTATTTTTAGCTTTATGGGTACGATGGACAATGCCCCGTTTACGAATCGACCAATTATTGAAATTGGAATGGAAAGTGCTGATGCCCATCAGTTTGATTAACATTATATTAATGGCTCTTTGGATAATTTACATAGACTTATGAATCATATAAAAAGCATAATATTAGGTATTTGGCATTTGATGCAAGGGATGTATATTACCATGCTTAATTTCATTCGCCCCAAAGTGACGGAACAATACCCTGAAAACAGAGGAAAAGTTTTTCCTCACGAGCGGATGCGCGGACAGTTGATAATGCCTCACAACGAAGCCAACGAACATAAATGTACGGCTTGCGGTATCTGTCAGATGAATTGTCCGAACGGAACTATCGAAGTGCTTAGCAAAAAAGAAGTGGACGAAGCAACAGGCAAAGAAAAAAAGGTGCTGGACAGATATCTGTACGACATTGGCAGTTGCATCTTTTGCTCGATTTGTACTACATCCTGTCCGCAAGATGCGATTGAGTGGACTACGAATTTCGAGCATGCGGTGTTTACGCGCAGGAAATTGCAGGAACAATTGAATAGGGAAGGTTCCAAATTAATGAAAAAAGAAAAATAAGATATGGATCCGATAATTAATTTAATAATCTTTATCTGCTTGGGCGTGGCAAGTTTAGTCTTGTCGGTCTTGGCAGTATCGTCCAAAAGTTTGTTGCGTTCGGCGACTTACCTTTTATTGGTATTGATTTGCACGGCAGGGTTTTATTTGTTGTTGAATTACCATTTCCTGGCAGCCGTTCAGATTTCGGTGTATGCGGGAGGTGTGGTGATTTTATTCATTTTTGCCATCTTCCTGACGAACGCCAAGGGAGATATTTTGCAAAAACACCAAACGCGCAAATACGTTTTCGGTGGATTGGCAGCGATAGCAGGAATTGCAATAACCGCTTTTGCATTGTTGAAACACCAATTCGTGTATTCAGGCAATACAAGCATGGATGGCGACCAAGAAATCAATATGCAAGTGATTGGAAACGCTTTGATGGGTACGGAAAAATACCAATACATCTTGCCTTTCGAGGTATTGAGTTTGCTGTTGTTGGCCTGCATCATCGGGGGAATATTAATTGCAAGAAAAAAATAGGCTTATGATACCAATGGAATATTATTTGATAATCAGCACCCTGATGTTCTTCATCGGGATTTACGGATTCATTACACGCAAAAACATGATTGCAATTCTGATTTCGTTGGAATTGGTGCTGAATGC
>JAITXK010000038.1 GCA_031284765.1 Candidatus Symbiothrix sp. | reverse complement strand
ACCATTCAAGGTTACAACGAAGGTGTTTTCTGGGAAAGAAACACAAGCAACCTGCAAATTTCAAGAAAAAATACGGCCAAAGGAAAGCAGGTCGAAAGTTGAAGAAGCATTAGCGGAATAACGACATACAAACCCTCAGGTAGCGACCTCTTTTTCGGGACTCTTGACTCAAGGTATAGAGCATTGCCGTCAAGCAAGAAGGCGCGGAGCGCCCAAACCTTTGTAGCCGTGTGCGTCAGCACACGGAAAATGGACAATCACCAACCACCAAAGCCGCGTAGCGGCGATATCTTTCATGTGGTCGTCAATCATCAAAAAAATCGAACAAATATTTTGAATCGTATTCTATTTTAGCCTCTTTCAACATATTCAAATATTCATCTTTGAATACCTGCTTTCTATGATGCTCTTTCTGGTTCATAATATAATTGTACACCTTATTTATTTGCGAGTGTGAATTGCTAAAAACACCATAGCCATCTTGCCATGCAAAAAAATGATTGCGCGCTGAATTTCTATGATAAAACCTGGACGAATTTGATTTAATTTTATTAATCAATTCTGAAACAGAGATACTTGGATGCAATCCAACCAATACATGCGTGTGATCCGGATTACAATAAATAGCAAGCGGTTTGCTTTTGCAATTTGAGATGATTCCACAAATATACTTCTCCATAGAGACTCTGTTTTCTTCCTTAATAAGAGACAGATGGTTTCGTTTTACTGCAAAAACAAGATGTACATACAATTGAGAATAAGTGTTTGCCATATAGTTAAAATTTTTGGTTTATAAATATTGTGCAAATATAGCATAATATTTTAATATTTAGCCTTAATATTGGCTGAATATTTTTGCAACGAAGTTTCGCAGCTACGCTGCTCACGTGTGATGTACGCATTATGAACCGTGCGCTGACGCACACGGCTACAAAGGGTTCAGCGCTACGCGCCTCTTAGCCTGACGGATATGCCACTTCGGGGTTGAGGGAGAGCAGGCAGGGTTCCTGTACCCCGAGCTGCGCTACGCTTGCACAGGGGATCGAAATTAAACGCCTATGGCGTACCAAAAATGAAGTTCTACATGAGTCAATTTGCAAGTAAAGTAGGTACAATATCAGATAGTCATATTATTTTTCCACATTTTGTAAACTTCCGAAGATTTTCTATCTTTGCAGACTAAACAATTTTTAAATTCAATGAAAAATTCAGTTATTTTAGCCCTTATGGCAAGTGTTTGCATTTCTTGCGGTGCACAGGATATTACCTTGCCGCAACCTCAGAAAACAGGTGGAAAACCGTTAATGGAAGCGTTGAGCGACCGCCAAACTATTCGTGAATTTTCCGATAAAGACTTGGATGAACAGACTTTATCCAATCTCTTGTGGGCGGCTTACGGCTTCAATCGCGAGGATAAACGAACAGCTCCTTCGGCCAACAACCGTCAGGATTTGATTTTATACGTCGTGTTGAAATCGGGCGTTTACGTTTACGATGCCAAAGAAAATCGGTTGATTCAAAAAGTAAAAGGCGATTTTCGCTCAAAAACCGGTAAACAGGAATTTGTAAGCGTTGCACCGCTCAATTTGGTGTACGTGGTCGATTTGACAAAAAATTCTGCCGAAGGCGCCGCCATCAATGTCGGTTTCGTTTCCCAAAACGTGTACTTGTATTGTGCTTCCGCCGGTTTGGGAACGGTTGTCCGTGGATTTTTTGACAAGGAAGAAGTCACCTCCGCTCTTCAATTGAGCGAACAGGAAGTTCCTGTCTTAACCCAAACGGTAGGTTATAAAAAATAAAATGCAGCACATTCGAAATTTTTGCATTATTGCACATATCGACCACGGGAAAAGCACCTTGGCCGATAGACTTTTGGAATATACCAAAACCGTTCAAGGAAAAGATTTACAAGCACAAGTTTTGGATGATATGGATTTGGAACGTGAGCGTGGCATTACCATCAAAAGCCACGCCATCCAAATGCAATATACTTACAAAGAAGAAGAATACACGCTCAACCTGATCGACACGCCGGGACACGTGGATTTCTCTTACGAAGTATCGCGGTCGATTGCCGCCTGCGAAGGCGCATTGCTGATTGTTGATGCTACGCAAGGCATTCAGGCACAAACCATTTCCAATCTGTATATGGCGTTGGAAAATGATTTGGAAATCATCCCGGTGTTGAATAAAATCGACTTGGCCAACGCAATGCCCGAAGAAGTGGAAGACCAGATTGTGGAACTTCTGGGTTGCGACCGCAACGATATTTTACGTGCCAGTGGGAAAACAGGCGAGGGCGTTTACGCCATTTTGGATACGGTTATCGAAAAAGTGCCCGCACCCAAAGGCGATCCTGAAGCGCCGCTGCAAGCCTTGATTTTCGATTCCGTGTTCAACTCGTTTCGGGGAATTATTGCCTATTTCAAAATCGTGAACGGAACCATTCGCAAAGGCGATTCAGTCAAATTTGTGGCTACCGAAAAAGAATACGAAGCCGATGAAGTCGGCATTTTGAAACTGGAACCGTCGCCTCGCGAAGAACTGAGTTGCGGCAATGTAGGCTACATCATTTCGGGCATCAAAGCCTCGAAAGAAGTCAAAGTGGGCGATACGATTACACATGTGAAACGCCCCGGCGGTGCCATTGAAGGGTTTGAAGAAGTGAAGCCGATGGTGTTTGCGGGCGTCTATCCGATTGAAACGGAAGAGTTTGAGAACTTGCGCTCATCGCTCGAAAAATTACAGTTGAACGATGCTTCGCTGACTTTTCAACCGGAATCGTCCGTGGCTTTGGGTTTCGGGTTCCGTTGCGGTTTTCTCGGATTGTTGCACATGGAAATCATTCAGGAACGCTTGGATAGAGAATTTAATATGGATGTGATCACGACTGTTCCCAACGTTTCGTATCACGTATATGATAAACAGGGAGTTTGCAAAGAAGTGCACAATCCTGCGGGATTACCCGACCCGACATTGATTGATCATATTGACGAGCCGTTTATCCGCTCATCGGTCATCACAAGTACCGCTTATATTGGTGCGATTATGACTTTGTGTTTGGGAAAGCGCGGCATACTGGTCAAACAGGATTATATTTCAGGCGACCGCGTAGAAATCATTTACGACCTGCCTTTGGGCGAAATCGTAATTGATTTTTACGACAAACTGAAAAGCATCTCCAAAGGCTATGCTTCATTCGATTATCACATGCACGATTACCGTCCCTCCAAATTGGCCAAGTTGGATATACTGCTGAATGGTGAGCCGGTCGATGCCCTTTCCACGCTCACGCACGTTGACAATGCCGTAACATTCGGCCGCCGGATGTGTGAAAAACTAAAAGAACTCATTCCGCGCCAGCAATTCGATGTAGCAATCCAAGCGGCAATCGGGGCGAAAATCATTGCCCGCGAAACGATTAAAGCCGTCCGGAAAGACGTTACCGCCAAATGCTATGGCGGCGACATCAGCCGGAAACGCAAACTGCTTGAAAAACAGAAAGAAGGAAAAAAACGGATGAAACAGGTGGGCAATGTCGAAGTGCCGCAAAAAGCATTTTTAGCCGTTTTGAAATTAGATTAAATTGTAGGGGCGGGGTCTGCCTGCCCCTTTACAAAATATGAATGTAATAATTTTAGGAATAGAATCTTCTTGCGACGACACATCGGCAGCCGTCATCTGCGACGGCGTGATCTTGTCTAATGTCATCGCCGGACAAAAAGTCCATGAAGCGTATGGCGGGGTAGTACCCGAACTGGCTTCCCGGGCACATCAACAAAACATTGTTCCGGTGGTTGATC
>JAITXK010000203.1 GCA_031284765.1 Candidatus Symbiothrix sp. | reverse complement strand
CTCCCCAACAGAAGCATCCAGGCAAATAACATTTTCCTTTTCAATAATGTCTTCATAGAACTAATTAATATTAAAAATCTGTATTTTCCGCAAAGTTACACGAAATTTTGAAATAACATACAGATACATACAAAAACATTTCATAATTTTTTTTAAACAGCCTTGAAATAGCATCTCCAATCGGAAAAAGGAATCAGAAATGACATGGGAATGAAAATGTGGCATATAAAGTAGTTAAATTTCAAAATATCTGTTTATCTTTGCCGAAAAATAATCAGTTTATGTTTTTTTTTATTGCTTTTAGTCAATGGACAAAACAATTTTAGATTTGAAAGCATTAGGAGTAAAATTGATCTTATTATGCGCAGCCGGCATGGTCTTCTTGTTGCCGGCTGGAATGCTTGCTACTCTTGTTATTTATGCTCTATCTTCCGATTCCGTAGAGTCCTATTCGGGAATGTTGCCTGCGATCACCGGTTCCTTATATACTGCATGTGTGTCTTTGGCGATTGTTGTTCCGCTTTCGTTGTCGGTAGTCATCTATGCCGGCGAATATTGTCGGGGGACACGCTTATCGCAATGGATACGCAATAGTTTCTATTTCGGCAGTTCGATACCGGCCGTCATTTGGGGCATCTGCGGTTACTTTATGTTGCAACCCTGGGGATTAACTCCTTTTTCGGTGGCCTTGGTTATTGCATGGATGATTGTTCCATACACTTCAAATATGCTTCTTGGCGCCATAGACCGTGTGCATAACGAGCGAATGGGCGCTTATAGTTTGGGCGCTATTCCCATAACGGTAATTTTCAAAATCACACTTCCTTCCATTCGTAAGGAGTTTTTTGCGGCTTATTTTCTGGCTTTTGGACGGGCGTTGGGAGAAACGCTCATCGTAGTCATGCTGTTGGGACATACGATGACCAGTGAATTACTGTTTTCGTTCGATTCCTTCCATCAGGTTCATTCCGGTATGTTCTTTTTAATGGCGCTTGTGTTGTTTATTCTGACGGCAGTCTGTAATTTGATTGCGCGTTACCTGTTAAAACGCAAAAGTTTATGAACAGTCACCCTCAGGACCGTATCGTGCGTTGCCGGATAGTCAAGGGATTGACCGGTTTGCTTTGTTTCATTGCCCTTTTTCCGTTTTTGATCATTGCTTGGCAATTGATTAGCAAAGCGCGGCATCTTTTCGAAACGGATTTGTTTACGCAGCAAGAAGGTATTCTAAACGGTTTGTCCGGTGGCGTTCTCATCTTTTCCTTGACGCTGCTGTTGGCGCTTCCTTTGGGTGTTTTGGCCGGTTTATACGTACAGCAATATTCCCGTTCGCATTTGTCCCTCTGTCTGGGTGTTTGGAATCCTATTTTTGCAGGTATGCCGGATATTTTGATAGGAATGGTGGTCTTTTTGTGGTTGGTTGCACCTTTTCATCAATTTTCGGTTGTTGCGGGAGGGGTGTCTATGGTGATTCTGTTATTGCCTTCGGTAGTGCATAGTACGATACAATCCTTGGAAGATTTGCCTTCAGGACTGAAAGAGAGCGGATTGGCTTTGGGTGCATCTTCTTCTATGGTTATCACTCGGGTATTGTTTCCAGCAGTTTACAAACCGATACTGTCGGAAATTTTGGTGGCATTTGCGCAGTTGATGGGTGTTTGTACGCCTTTAATTATTACTGTTTGCGGCCTTGAGCAGATGAATCCGGATGACAGGTCGAGTATAACGGTGGCTCTGTTGATTTGGGATTTTTTCCGTGATCCGGCAATGACGGTGTATGTTTGGCCGTGTGCTTTATTTTTGATGGCCGTGATTGCAGTATTGTATATTATTTCTCAATTAATTTATCCTACTTATGACAAACGAATACATACTTGAAGTCAACGATTTAAACGTTTTCGGCGTATTTAATCAACCCTTGTTAAAACAAGTATCATTTTCGGTGAAAGCGAATAGATTGGTGACAATAATCGGCTCACCGGATTCAGGGAAAAATATATTGCTAAGCGCCATCAACCGTTTGAATGAATTATCGCCTTCGATTAAAACCACAGGGGAAATTCTATTGGGTGGAGCGAGCATTTTTCAAATGCCGCTCGATACGTTGCGGAGGAGAGTGGGAATGGTCTTTTCCAAACCCAATGTTTTTTTTCATTGGAGTATTTACGATAATGTGATTGCAGGATATAAATTGAATGCTATTCGCCTTTCCAAATCGGAAGCCGATGTCCTTGTGGAAACCAATTTGCGTCAACTGGATTTATGGAATGAACTGAAAGACGACCTTTTCCGCAAACCTGATTTTTTGTCGGTCGGACAGCAACAGTGCTTGTGTATTGCCCGCACCATGGCGCTCCGGCCTGAAGTTTTGTTGATGGACGAGCCGACGATCCTGCTCAATACCATTTATACCGAAAAAATCATTAATCTGCTCAAACAGTTAATGGGTAATACCACGGTCTTGGTTTCTACGCATTATCCGACGCGGGCTACTCTGGTGTCCGATTATACCATGTATCTGGAAAATGGGGAAATCGTTGAATACGATACAACCTCCAAATTGTTTTTAATGCCTGAAGACAGGCGTACTGAAAAATATATCAACCATCAAATTTAATGTGTAATGATGCAACCGGTGAATATAGATGCTCAAATAGAATCGCTCTTGGCTATTGTTATCCAGCAATTCGAGCTTGTGGATGAATTGATCATGAATGGATTTCAAGAATCCGTGTACCAACAACTCCAAGAGAATGAAGAGCATATAAACCGGTTGGATACGGCCATCACCCAAACAGTGTTGATGGTTATGATTCTGCAAATGCCGAAAGCTTCCATGTTCCGCAAAACCTTGGCGTCTTACGAAGTCATTCTTTTTTTGGAGCAAACCGGCAATGTGTTGATGAATATTACCGATCATATACAGGACGCCGATTTGAATTCGTCTGATTATGCCTATTTTAAAACTGTTTTGAGAAATATGCTGATATCTATCAAACTGTTTTGTAATACCGTTTTGATTGCTTTCCTGAAAAACGATAAAGAGCAAGTACATCAACTGCTTGACAAAGAAGTATTTCTTGAAAAAATGTTGAAAGAAGTATCCGAAAATATTGTGAACGCATTTCAAGAGATTCCTCTGACGAAACAAGAACTGACCAATATTGTAGCCATCAGTTTTATCGCCCGTTTAATAAAAAAAATCGAAGATAATGTCTTTGATATTCTAAAATTAGCTATTTTTGCATTTGAAGGGATTGATGTCCGACATAAATAATCTGGAAAAGCAAGATTTAAATGGCTAAAGCAAAATTGTTAGTAGTAGATGATGAAGAAAGTATTCGTGAAATTCTACAATTCAATTTGGAGAATGAAGGATACATAATCGATACGGCGGCTTCGGGTGAAGAAGCTTTGGCGCGGATTTCCGATGAGCATCAACTAATCTTGCTGGATGTAATGATGGGTGGAATTTCCGGATTTCACGTTGCCGAGAAATTGAGAAAGGAAAATGTTCAGATACCCATTGTCTTTTTGACGGCCAAGGGAACGGAAAACGATTTACTGACCGGTTTTTCCGTTGGAGGCGATGATTATATTTCCAAGCCTTTTTCCATCAAAGAAGTCATTGCCCGCGTGAAAGCGATTCTGCGTAGAGAACAGCCCGGCATCAATACCGTACGGAAAGATGTGATCGAAATCTGCGGCCTCAAATTAAATTTGATATCGAAAGAATTGGAAATCAAGGGGCAATCCATTCCAATCACTAAAACAGAGTATGAATTATTGCACCTGTTGATGCAAAACCCGCAAAAAGTATTTACACGTATTGAAATTCTGAAATCCGTATGGCCCGACCAAAGTTATGTCTTGGAACGCACCGTGGATGTTCATGTCGCTCGCTTACGGAAAAAACTGAATGAGTACAGCGCTTGCATTTACAATCGTTCAGGTTACGGTTACTCGTTCAATGATTCGGCCATTCTTGCTCACAATGAAAATTAGACTCAGACATTGTATTTATATCTACAGTTTCGGTATTCCGGCTTTGTTTACCGTTGTGCTGATTGTTGCCTTGAAGCCCAACCCGATTGTGTGCGGTTTGATTGGTTTAGTGATGTTACTTATGATCTTTTTGACGGTGAAGGCGTATCATCATTTCATTAATTCGATTCACAACCTGAAGTATTATATTTCCTATATTCGCAACAACGACCGTCTTCCCGATATTATTATGTCTCTGGATAGCGAAGCGGCGGAAGTCCAAATGATGATTCAGGAGATGTATAAACAATTAATCGAACATCGAAAAAACATAGAAGCCGAAAGAAATAAATTGATTATTCATATCCAAACCTCGGACGTCGGTTTGGCGTATTTTACGTCCGATTATAAGGAAATATATGCCAATTCCCATTTTATCCAATACCTGAATACATTGTTGGATACCCGTACCTTTGATGTTTGCAAACTATTTGACAGAGAAATATTCGCTTCGGTCGTGCAGTTTCTTCAGCATAACGGAGGCAAAAACATCTATACCGACCGGCTGGATTCCCATGGATTGTCGTTCTTCCTGAAAGTCATGCTTTTCGATGACAAAACGTTTGAGATTATGCTTCAAAAACTGGATGATGATGAAATCAATCAGATTGATCAGGTGGTGATGATCAGCAATATCGCCCATGAACTGCGCACTCCCGTGACGGTTGTGAGCGGTTATCTGGAAACCTTGCTGGAACATCCCAAGCTCGCGGCCGATAAAAGCAAAGAGTTTTTGGAACGTGCATATTCGCAAGTCATCCGCCTTTCCAAGATTATTCAGGATACGACCATCTTGTCCAAAACCGATACTGCGCCGCAATATTATTCTTTGGAACAAGTCAATCTTCATTCGTTATTGAAAGACATGATTGAGATAGACATGAAAGAGATTTTGGAAAAGAATCATTGTACCATCCACTTGTCCATCAATGAAGATCTTTGCATTCAAGGAAATACGGTTTTGCTCTATTCCATTTTCAGGAATTTAACGGAAAATGCCATTAAATATGCCGGCAACAACGTAACCATCAGTATTTGCAATTACATGGAATCGGGACATTACTATTATTTTTCTTTTGCCGATGATGGAAAAGGGATTGAAGAAATCCATTTTAATCGTATCTTTGAGCGGTTTTACCGGATTAATCCGGGACGAACACGCGAAACAGGCGGTTCGGGACTGGGTTTATCGATTGTAAAAGCGGCGGTCGCCTTTCATCAAGGGGCGATTTATGCTCAAAACCGTGCCGGTGGTGGTTTGGAATTTTTATTTACCCTTAGAAAACAATAAATGAATAATATGGTTTTTTTTATGATGGTTTTTGTCATTTATACCTTGATAAATGGCTATCTTTTTTATCGTGGATGGAAAACGATCCCGAAACTGTCGCCGGTTAGAGGGGGCTACAGTGTTCTTTTCTTCCTGTTTTATGCTTCATTTTTAGTTGCCATGTTGGGTCGCAATGCGATTGCGTTGCCCATACAAACGATCTTATACCGTTTGGGTATTGTGTGGCTGGGATTCATGCTTTACTTGACGATTTGGTTTGTCATTACCGATCTCATTCGAGGATTGATTCGTTGGTTTGTCAAGCGCAAGTCAACGATCCGCGTTTATCGTGTGCAGGTTGTTGCGGGTTATATCTTGGTTTCGGGAGTGTTGATGTATGGTTATTACCGGTTTTTGCATCCGGAGGTGGTGGAAAAAGAGATTGTAATTCATAAATCCGGTGTCCAATACTCCAAGTTGGACGTATTGGTATTCAGTGATTTGCACTTGGGTGTATCCATTGATAAAAAACGGCTGCAACAGTACGTGCAATTCATAAACGCACAACAAGCCGATTTGATCCTGATTGCAGGCGATGTGGTGGACAATAATGTCCGTCCATTGGAACAAAAAAAGATGAATGAAGAACTTGACCAACTGCAAGCGCCGTTAGGAGTATATATGTGTTTAGGCAATCACGAATACCTGAGCGGTATCGAAGGCAGTGTGAAGTTCTTGCGCAATACGAAAATCAACGTATTGATTGACAGCGTTGCCCACATAAACGATAGCTTTTGGATCATCGGTCGCGATGACAAGCAGGGCAATCCCCGCCGGCAATCCCTGAAATCATTGACGGCGCAAACCGACCCTTCACAAGCCTTGCTATTGATAGATCATGAACCGTATTTGCTGGAAGAAGCAGAACAGGAAGCAATCGACCTGCAAGTTTCGGGACATACGCATCACGGACAAATGTGGCCTTTCAATTACTTGGTTGATAAGCTCTTTGAAAATAGTTACGGCTATTTGAAAAAAGGTGCAACGCAGGTCTATGTGTCGTCAGGCTTGGGGTTGTGGGGGCCTCCGTTCCGCATCGGTACGCAATCTGAAATAGTTGTTTTTCATTTGACTTTTTCCAAATAAAAGAGATCCGTTCCTGTATGTTTAAGCGAAAGTATTTTTATATAGAGCAACAAAGCCATTTTGCAGATACGGTTGCGATGCTTGCAGCCCAACTGCAAAAAAGGTATTCGTTACAAGCTCTCATGGGTATTACTGTTTTTATTTCAGCTTCCGATAATGCCGGTTTTTGTACGAAACGGCAAATGATCCGGCAAACCGTTTCGCAATTTTTCGACTGCTTGCCGGTTGCCTGCATCGCCCAGCCTGTGGGCGAAGGCATCGCCGTTGAAGTTTGGACCCACGATACGTGTCACAATTTGAGGCATAAAGCAACGGAGGGTATCCATTTTACGACTTGTGAAGATTCATTTGGAAAAAGTATATGGGCTTTTGGAATTTGTGCGGAAGATATACACCTGCCGTTTCACGAACAGGCTGCTTTTGCGTTTGAAAAAATGCAAGCGCTGTTGGCATCCGAAGGTTTTACGATGGACGATATTGTCCGCCAATGGAATTATATTCCGCAAATATTGCAAACGGTGCAGCAAGCAAACTGCCTTTACCAGCATTACCAAGTGTTTAACGACATTCGTCAATATTATTACGGTCAATATAAAAGCAATGGAATGTACCCCGCCGCTACCGGCATTGGAATGCAATACGGTACGGTTGCGATTGATTTTTATGCCGTAAAAAAAGCGGATGCGGTGATAGAAAAAGCCCTGAACAATCCAAATCAAATCAATGCCTTTCAATACGGACAGGCGGTTTTGGTCGGTTCTCCCTTCCAAGCCGATGAAACCAAGAAAGCCCCGTTGTTTGAACGAGCCAAATACCTTGCTTCTGCCAACGAAGCATTGACATTTATTTCGGGAACGGCTTCCATCATCGGCGAAAAAACGATTGGAGGGAATGATATTGCTGAACAAACCCGGACTACGCTTCGCAATATGTCGCAATTCATGGATCTGGAAAATCTTCAATCAGCAGGTATTGAACGTTCAAAACCGGAATATAGCTATCTCCGTTGTTATGTTAAAAACAAGGAAGATATTCCTGCTGTCCAAAAAATCTGTGAAGAACAAACCGCCGTTCCTGTCTTATATGTGCAGGCCGATGTTTGCCGGGACGATTTATTGGTAGAAATAGAAGGCGAAGCTGTTTTTAGTTGATCCCCTCCCGTTATGTTCGTGTTTGTCCCTCTCCTTGGATAATCCATTTATAGCTGGTCAATTCCTGCAATCCCATCGGACCTCTGGCATGTAATTTTTGTGTGCTGATGCCAATTTCGGCGCCCAGTCCGAATTGAGCGCCATCGCTGAAGGCGGTGGAAGCGTTGGAATATACACAAGCAGCATCCACTCTTTTCTCGAAGAGTGCGATGTGATCCGGATTATCCGTAAGGATACATTCACTGTGTTTGGAGCTGTATTGATGAATATGTTGCAGGGCTTCATCCAAAGTATTGACCGTTTGGATGCTCATTTTGTAGTCCAGAAATTCGATCCCGTAGCTTGCCGGTGTAGCGGGTTGTAACAGGGACGC
>JAITXK010000095.1 GCA_031284765.1 Candidatus Symbiothrix sp. | reverse complement strand
GATCAAAATGGACGGCCGTAATTGTAATAACGGATTGTTTAATTGTATATTGTATCCGGCTGTGAAATAATACGAACGGGGTATATCGAGGATATAGTTGTCGTTCAGTTCCAAAGCGGGGGCGAACAAATGCGTAACGGAAAGGCCAGCGTACCACCGTTTTAAGCTATCTGTATAGTAAACGCCGAGTGCGGCATCTATGGAGTTTCCATTGGCGGTTGATACGGGAAACGCTTCATCCACAGGAGCATACCCATCTTCATCCGGAATTTTTAATTTCGATCCATCGAACGACTCACTGATATAACCGCCCTGCAACCCGATTCCCAGACTTCCACCGAAAAGTTTCATCTTGAAGGCGTATTGTCCCGAGATGAGCGACGTTTTGAACAATCCAATTTGGTCGTTGTACATCGAAACACCCACTCCATGCTCCCTGCCAAAGATAGTATAGGGCATCTCACCCAATATGATGCCTGTTTTTGGCGCATGTTCGACGCCTAACCATTGCAGGCGGTAAAGCCCTGTCAACTCCAATTTGCCTGATTGTCCCGCATAAGCCGGATTGAAATAATTCTGTGCCGCCCAGTAATTGCTCAACTGCGTATCGAATTGAGCCATCAGCGAATGGCTGAAAATCAGTAGCAAACCGGTAAAAAGAATTTTTTTCATTGCTATTATTAACGAAAAAGCGTCTAAATAATTGCACGGCGTCCTTATTTTGGTATGCTTCCTGACAGCGCAGTTTCGATTATGCGGAAAATTGGCAGCTGCTGCTTGTACCTTTCAGTATCTAATTTATATACTTGCGAGCCTCATTCATTTTGCTCCGAATCAATTCCAATAGTTGGTCTTTATTTTCTTCCGAGCAGTTTCCATTTGCATAATTTTGTAAAAAATCGACTAATTCACCGGAAGAAATCATTTTCATCAGTGGCAACATTTTGTGTGAAACGTGTTTGATGGTTTTCCAATCATTCTTAACGAATGCTTGGGTTAATGATTGATAATTCTTTTCCGTTTCAGTAATAAATATCTGAAAAATCTCTTTTTCTGCTGTTGAATCGCCGTCGGCAAATTGAATAAAGGTTTCAAATCCCATATTTTTATTTCCTGTATATTCGTAAATAATATTGATTAATTGTTTAGGAGTAAACGGTTTTTCTACAAAAGCAGAAAATCCGGCTTCTTGATATTCGGACTCGGGCATGGAAGCTGCCGACAGGCCAATAATGGGTATCGTCATTGAATCCTTAAATTCCGATATACGGATGCGTTTTACCAATTCCATTCCACTCAGATCCGGCATATTGACATCCGAGAAAATAAGGTCGAAATAGGCTTTATTCACTAAGCTTAAGGCTTCACTGGCACTGGAGCAGGTAACGGCCGTAATTCCTTCCCGTTCCGCTATCCGTGAGAATAAATCCAATTGTATGATATCGTCATCAATAAACAAAACGCGAATGGGTTTTTTATTGATGGAGTCATGCAACGATTTGACTTTGTGGTTTCCGAGTTTTTCCAAGGGTACGATCAGCGTAAAGGTAGATCCTTCGCCTACTTTCGAATCAATGGACATGGACCCGTCCAACAATTCCGCCAGTTTATGTGCAATATTCAAACCTAATCCGACTCCTTCCACTTTTTCGGAAGACTCCAAACGGTTGTATTCGCCGAATATGTGTTCTTTATCATGTTCTTTGATGCCCTGTCCATTGTCTTGAACGGAAATATTCAGCGTGATTTGCTTGGTGTTTTTCTCTAATTTTGCCTTCAACAATACCTTTCCCTGTTTAGGAGTAAACTTTATTGCATTGGATAACAAATTATTGATAATCTGACGGATGCGGTAGGGATCGCTTACATACATTTCAGTTTTGTTAATATCGGACTGCAATTCATATTGCAGCTCGTTTTTCAAGGCTTCGGGTATAAAACTTTGATAAATTTCGGTGATCAGTCCATGAGGCGCAAACCCGATTTGTTCCTTTTTGTAGCGTTTGTTTTCCAGGGAGTGAAATTCCAGGAGGTTACGGATTAAGTCCAATATTTGAACGGCGGAATTTCTCATATTCTTAATATAACCCGCGTATTCATCGGGAAATGTGTCTTGATTTATCAATTCCAAATAGCCTAAAATCGAACTAATGGGCGCTTTGATGTCGTGGGAAATCATGAGCATCAACTGTTCGCGAGTAACCAACAGTTTTCCCATGTTTTTGTTACTCGTTTCGATTTGATTTTGAAGGCGCTGTTTGGTATTTAGCGTATGAATTATGCCCAACAGAAACAGGAAAGCCACACTCCACGCAATTAACGCCACGGTAGCTATTATGTGCGAAGATTTTTGGATTGCCGCTGCCCGCGCATTGGTCATATTGCAGTAGTTGGAATATTCATCTTCTTTCAATTGATAGATGATTCGGTTGATTTGCACCGTTGTTTGTTCGTTGATATGGTATAATTCGTTGTGTTTCGTAATCAAGTATGCCGTAAGTGCAGTATTCTTTTTCTGAAAATTGTAATGGATTTCCCGTATAAAATCCACAATAGTATCCCGAAGCGTTGGAGCGATAACTGCTTTATTAATAACGGTGGTGGCATTACTGGTTATTTGCTGTAACGTATCCGGAGTGGTATTTTTAATGGCTTCTCCAATTCTGCCCCAAAGGCCTTTCTTCCTTTTTATAATTACTGAAGTATCTTGAGATTCTTCTTTTTGAGTGTTGGCGAATAAGTTATCTAAAATGTTGATTTCTTGTTTGCCCAAAGTTGTGCTTTTCTTTATTTCCTTCCAAGTACTGTGAGTGAAAGGACTGACAAGGGCAACCAATTCTTCGGTATTGTGTTGCTTTTTCTTCAAAAGGAGAGACAATGTATCCAAATGCTGTTTCCAACTTGTATTGTCAGAACCTTTTTTCATCTTTTCAAGTTTATTGAAAACGGAATTCATCAAGGAATCATATTCTACTCTTAGAATGGTATCGCTTATAAGTGGTAGAAGGCCAGCCGTTCCTTCCGCATGGTACATGTTGGCTAAAGTATTACTTAAAATGACCAAATCCTTGGAGCTGGACTGCGACTCTGTCAGTTGGTCGTATGATATCCATTCCCTGTAAATCCATCCGATACCCAAAATAAAGACCGATATTATAAGGATATAACTAATAAAAATAAGGATTTTTGTCCGGCGCATAATTTTTATGTTATTTAATTTTCGATAATAAATCGGACGTAATCGTTGTGGTTGTCGCCATCAACACCAAACGGAAGACCGTATTCCGCAATTCCCGAATGTTCCCCGGCCAGTCATAATTTTTCAACTGCTGAAGCGTTTTATGATCAAATTCTGTAATTTGTTTGTCCATTTCCTGATTGGCTTGTTGCAAAAAATGCATAGCGTAGGCAGGTATGTCTTCTTTACATTCTTTCAGGCTGGGAACAAGTATTTGAAATTCGTTGATACGATGAAACAAGTCGCGGCGAAATCTGCCCGATTCTACTGCTTTTTTTAAGTTTTCATTGGTGGCCGAAATGATTCGTACATTGATAGCAATTTCCTTGCTTGAACCCACCGGTTTGATTTTCTTTTCCTGCAATACCCGCAACAACTGCATTTGAATATCTAACGAAAGATTTCCTATTTCATCCAGAAATAATGTGCCGTAATTGGCTTCTTCAAAGTGTCCTTTTTTATTGTTGATGGCGCCGGTAAAAGAGCCTTTCACATGTCCGAAAAATTCGCTGGCCGACAATTCTTTATTCATTACGCCGCAATCGACGGGAATAAACGGGCCATCGGCTCGTTTACTGCTTTCGTGAATCATGCGGGCGATGTGTTCTTTTCCTACGCCGCTTTCTCCTTCAATGAGTACGGATAAAGAGGTGGGGCCGACCAAATTGACCAGTTCATATACCTGTTTATTAGCGGCACATTCGCCCATAACAAATTTGAATTCCGGTTCCTTTTTGACTTTAACCGTTTCCCGCGGTTTGATTTCTTTGGCGGATTCTTGTTGCGAAACGGCTAAGGCTGCTTGTATTTTTTTTAACAATGAATCCGGGTGAATTGGTTTATTTACGTAATCATACGCGCCGGAACGGATGGCTTCCACGGCCGTTTGAATGTCGGCATAACTGGTCATCATGATGAAGATGACTTCGGGGTAATTTGCTTTAGCCCATTTCAGAAAAGAAATACCACTGTCATCGGGCAAACGCAAATCGGAAATGACTAATGCGGGATTGAATAGCACCAATTCTTTTTTTGCTGCGGTTACATCGCTGGCTGTTTGGACATTAAAATCCTTTTTCGTCAGCCATGTTTTTAGCATGAGGCTCAATGTAACGTCATCATCCAATATGAGGATATTCATACTTTTTTTGGTATATAATTTTATTTACGTCGCTCAATAATGTAATCAATCAACCCAATCATGGATTTTTTGACTTCCGAATCCGGAAAACCGGACAATAATCCGATGGTATTTGTTTTTATTTCCTGCATTTTTGCTACCGCATATTCAATGCCGTTGTATTCTTTAGCAAAAAGAATACATTTTTGAATGGTTTCCGGTGAAAAGTCCTGTTGTTGAATAATCGCTATTATTTTATTGGCCTTTTCTTTCGGTGCTGTTCTTAAAGCGTGAATCAGAGGTAAAGTAATTTTCCCTTCCCGAATGTCGTTGCCTGTAGGTTTTCCCAATTCACCTTGTTCAAAATAATCAAAAATATCATCTCTTAATTGAAAACAAATGCCCAAATTTTTGCCAATGGATTGTAATATTTTTATTTTTTCCGCATCGGCCTTAGCAGATATAGCGCCCAATTCGGTGCAAGAAGCAAACAGAACAGCTGTTTTTTTCCAAATAACCTCAAAGTATCGTTGTTCACCAATGATCAGTTCCGATGAAGAAACTAATTGCGTCAACTCTCCTTCTGACAAAAATTGTGCCAAGCTGGCCATTATTTTGATAATTTTCAAGTTTTTTGTTGCAACTCCATGACTAATCGCTTGCGAAAGAATATAATCACCTAACAAAACGGCAGCACGATTATCGAATTGCGCCATGACGGAAGGTTGTCCCCTGCGTTCCAAGGTATTATCTACAACATCATCGTGAATGAGGGTGGCAATGTGTAAAAGTTCGAGAATAATGGCATATTGCAAAGTATTTTGATTGGGTTCTCCGCATAATTTTGCAGCTAAAATCACAATAAGCGGACGAATGCGTTTTCCGTTTTTATTTGCAACAAAATCCAGCATGAATTGAAAGTCTTTTCCCGGCCTATATAAAGACTTTTTATACAGTTCGTCGAAATCTTCCAATTCTTTTTGTATTGGCTGAGTAATACATGATAACTCCATTTCAATTTTCCTTTGAGCCACAAAGGTAAAAATAATTTTTTTTTTTCATACCTTTACCCCGATTATCTATCGTTTTTATTATGAAGTTATTTTTATTAGATGCTTATGCCTTGATTTATCGTGCTTATTATGCGATGATTAAGATGCCGCGAATCAATTCGAAAGGCTTTAATACCTCAGCGGTCTTCGGATTTGTCAATACCCTGGAGGAAGTGTTGAAGAAGGAAAATCCTTCACATATCGGTGTAGCGTTCGATCCTGCGGGGCCGACTTTCCGCCACGAAGCGTTTGTTCAATACAAGGCGCAACGCGAAGAAACACCTGAAGTCATCCGTTTGTCGGTGCCGGTTATCAAGGATATTATCCGCGCCTACAACATTCCGATTCTGGAGGTTCCGCATTACGAAGCGGATGATGTTATTGGCACTCTTGCCAAAAAAGCCCCGAAAGACTACGATGTGTTTATGATGACACCCGATAAAGACTACTGCCAATTGGTAGAGGAAAACGTGTTTGTTTACAAACCCCAATACGGAAGTAGCGATTTCGACATCTTGGGCGTGGAAGAAGTAAAAAAGAAATACGGATTGGACCATCCGCTCCAAATCATTGACTTTTTGGGTTTGATGGGCGATGCGGCCGATAATATCCCAGGTTGTCCAGGAGTGGGGGAAGTGACGGCGAAAAAATTAATCGCCGAGTTCGGAAGTATCGAAAATTTATTGGAAAATACTGAAAAGATAAAAGGAACATTGAAATCTAAAGTCGAAGAAAATCGCGAAATGATTGTGTTTTCCAAGTTTTTGGCCACCATCAAGACCGATGTCCCGATTGACTTTAATCCCGACGAACTGGTACGACAAGAACTGAATGAACCTAAACTCCGGCAAATTTTCGATGAATTGGAATTTCGCCAACTCACGTCGCGCGTGTTTAGAGAAACAAAAATGACCGTTCCTGTTGCCAAACAGCAGAACAGGCAACCTTCGCTTTTCGATGAATTGGAAGAAACGGATAGCGACGAAGTTTTGTATTCCGGTTTCAATCGGTTGAAAGATATTCCGCACAATTATCAATTAGTGGATACGGATGAAAAAATGATTGCTTTAGTGGAAAGAATTCGCACGCAAAAAGATTTTGTTTTCGATACGGAAACTACGGGACTCGACCCTTTTGCGGCAGAATTGGTAGGTATATCGTTTGCCTTGCAGGAAGGCGAAGCATTTTACTGCCCGTTTCCGGCACAAAGGGAAGAAATCAAGAAGAAAGTACAGGTTTTCAAAGGAATTTTGGAAGACAAGCATATTTTGAAAATCGGGCAGAACTTGAAATACGATATAAATGTCCTGAAAAAATACGATATTCGCGTGGACGGTCCGATGTTTGATACCATGATTGCCCATTACCTGCTTAATCCCGAATCGCGTCACAATATGGATTATTTGTCGGAAGTTTATCTCAAATACCAGACCATCCATATTGAAGAACTCATCGGCGGCAAAGGCAAAAACCAATTGACCATGCGGCAAGTCCCTCTGGATTTGCTGGTTGATTACGCTTGCGAAGATGCGGATGTTACCCTGCGATTGAAGAATCAATTGGAAGAATTAGTGAAAAAAGAAGATTTTTCCCATTTGTTCTATCAGATAGAGATGCCTTTGGTTCCCGTTCTGGCAGATATGGAAGAAGCAGGCGTGCGCGTAGAAATTACCGCTTTGAAAGACTCTTCGGTAGTTTTAACGCAGTACCTGGGAGAAATTGAGAAAGAGGTGTTTCAGTTGGCGGGAAATGAATTCAATATCAGTTCACCGAAGATGGTGGGAGATGTCCTGTTCAATCAACTGAAAATCGTGGAAAATTCGCGCAAAACCAAATCGGGACAATACACCACCAGCGAAGATGTGCTGGAAAGTTTGAAAAGCAAGCACCCGATTGTGGAAAAGATATTGGAATACCGCAAAATCAAAAAACTGCTTTCAACCTATATGGATGCCTTGCCTACCCTGATCAGCCCCATTGACGGGAAAATTCACACCACTTACAACCAAGCTTCCACCGCCACCGGACGGCTGAGTTCGACGAACCCGAACCTGCAAAATATCCCTATCCGCGATGAGGAAGGGAAAGAAATCCGGAGGGCATTTATTCCCGATAAAAACAACCTCTTTTTATCGGTCGATTATTCCCAAATCGAGTTGCGCATCATGGCGCATTTGAGTCGGGACAAAAACATGGTGGAGGCATTTCAAAGCGGGCAGGACATTCACGCCGCCACCGCTGCCAAGATTTACGGCATACCGCTTTCCGAAGTAACCAAAGAGATGCGCCGCAAAGCCAAGACGGCCAACTTCGGCATCATTTATGGCATTTCCACTTTCGGCTTGGCCGAACAGTTGCGTATCCCCCGCGCGGAAGCGAAAGAATTAATTGATGGCTATTTTGCCACCTTTCCCGACGTAAAGGCCTATATGGAGCAAAGCATCGCCGTGGCGCGGGAGAACAAACAGGTGGAAACGATTTTCCACCGGAAACGCTTTTTGCCCGATATTGATTCCCGCAATGCCATTGTTCGCGGTTATGCCGAGCGCAATGCCATCAATGCCCCGATTCAAGGTTCGGCAGCCGATATTATCAAAGTGGCGATGGTACGGATTCACCAACGGTTTGCGGAAGAAAAACTGCGGTCGCGCATGATTATGCAAGTGCACGACGAGTTGAATTTCAACGTTCTCCCCGATGAATTGGATCAATTGAAGCAAATCGTGGTCGAAGAGATGGAGCATGCCATTGAGTTGCGCGTACCGCTGATTGCGGAATGTGGCGTGGGGCAGAATTGGTTGGAGGCGCATTAGTAGAGACGCGTCAACAATTCAATTATTGAAGTAAATAATCCAATTATTGAAGTCAACAATTCAATTATTGAAGTCAACAATTCAATTATTGAAGTAAATAATCCAATTATTGAAGTAAATAATTCAATTATTGAAGTAAATATTTCAATTATTGAAGTAAATAATTCAATTATTGAAGTAAATAATTCAATTGTTGAAGTAAATATTTCAATTATTGAAGTAAATAATTCAATTGTTGAAGTAAACAAATAAAATATTTACGCCCAAATATCGTTTATTAAAAGAAATTAATCCTTTCATATTAAAAATTAAAAGAAAATGACAACAACAAAACAAGATTGGTTACCCGCTAACCACGAAGCCTTGTACGACAAGGCAAATCAAACAGTGAGTTATTTAGAAACTTCCGGCGTCCGTGTTCGTTTGGGCTTTGGTGATGACACCCCACAAGGAGAATGGTTTGTCAATGTATTCGATGTCGCGTATAGTGCTTTTATTACAGCCTATACGGCATGGAAAAACCCCGCTCAACGCACCCCCGTGAAAATGGCAACGCTCACTGATGCCGAAAATGCGTTCAAACCAGTGTACCGTCAATTCTACACCGGATTTCTGAAACAAAGTCCGCTCGTTACCGATGCCGACCTGGTAGCAATGGGTTTACCGGAACGTTCATCGGGTGGACATACCCCCGCGCCTGTTCCCCTCACCAGTCCCGAAGCTGAAGTACGTCTTCCCGAACCCGCCGTAGTAGAAATACATTTCCGCGACGAAGGGAAAGAGTATCGCGCAAAACCTGCCGGCGTACATGGCGCAGAAATAGCATGGGCAATATTAGACACGCCGCCTGAAAATTGGAGTCAACTTACAAACTCATCGTTCGACACCAAGACACCGTTCCGCCTTGCTTTCGAGGGTGGCCAACGAGGGAAAAAACTCTACTTTGCGTTGCGATGGGAAAATACGCGTGGAGCAAAAGGGCCTTGGGGCAATATTTTAGATGCAATAATACCGTAAAAAAATGTCTTCCGCTCAGTTTTTCTTCCTGACAATTTTATTCCCCCTCCTGCTACTTTCCTGCAAATCAGCCAAGCTGAGCGATGCCGTAGCACGCGAAGAACGCGGCGAATATTTCGATGCCGCCCAGATTTATCGC
>JAITXK010000015.1 GCA_031284765.1 Candidatus Symbiothrix sp. | reverse complement strand
CTTGAACTATCCTATAAAAATCTAATTAAGGCTAAGAAAAAACAAAATGGCGATTTGGTACTTCTTCGCAATGGAAGCATTGTAAAAATAAAAGCGCAGGATTTATAAAAATGAGAGATTTTCTTCGTTGTCGCTAAAAATCAAATCCCATATTGATTGCAAAAACGCCCCTCGCTCGGCGAAGGTTCCTGCCTTCGCCGAGCGAGAAAGAATAAGTTTTGTTCATATGCTTGGGGTAATACCTCTTGTAATGCTTTTTTATTATGTATCATTGGAGGTTCATACAAATATATATGGAATACCCCAAACGGTAACTGTTTCTTTTCATAAAGATTTAGTTATGGGTGGCGGACGCAGTCCTATTGCAGTATCGTGGGGTTACTATTATGTAAAAAGGAAACGATACACCGCACATGCAGGTGAAAAGCTTCCGATAGGTACAAAATTCGAGATAAAGTATAGTCCCATAATACCGAGTGAATACAATGTGATACGGATTATACAAGAATAGTTTATTAATTCTTATATGAAAACACTTAAAAAAGTCAAAAAAATAATTTACACAGGATTATTTTTGATTTTATCAAACGGAGTATGTTTTTCTCAAAATTCAGCAGAAAACGATTCGTTAAGTTTTAAAAGAGGTTCTTGGTCAAACCAATATCACATTGGGAATCAGTAAATTTCATACGATTATTTTATAAAAAGAATTGGCGGGAGCAGAGTTGTGGAAATATCAATTATTATTATTACATTTGCAGCCTCATTTGAATTATTTATTTAATAAAAAAAAAAATTAAACAAACACACATTGTTTGAAACAATTATTATGGAAAATTATATTGACACTCTGACTAATTTGGCTTTTGACGAAGATGCATACAAAAGGTATTTGAACAATTGGTTGAATGGTATAAAAGAAGAAATGTATTTTTGGAAAAACTATATAGAAACGGCCTGTAATGCAAAAAATACAGAATGTTTTCAGAATGATCGACCATTTAAACTTGATCAGTATATTGATCTTCCGGAAACCAGTTTTTTAGATGTTGGTAGTGGTCCATTTTCCTCTTGCGGATTAAAAACCCATAAAACAAAATTGCACTTTTCTGCTGTCGATCCACTTGCTGTCATTTATAAACATATAAAAATCCAAAATAAAATAACGACCGGCATAACGCCCGAATTTGCAGTTTCCGAAAAACTTACTGACAAATATGACATTAATACTTACGATATTGTTCACATGAGTAATGCGCTTGATCATTCATTTCAACCCATAATCGCCCTTCTTGAAATGCTTTTCGTATGTAAGGTAGGAGGGAAGGTAATTCTTTCACATTTTAGAAATGAAGCAGAAAACGAAAGCTACACTGGATTTCATCAATGGAACCTCTGCATAGAAAATTCCGAATTTATTATTTGGAGGCCAGATATAAAATACAATGTATCCAAAATGATTTCAGAATATGCCGATGTTTTTGTAGAAGATAATCTTAGTGATTTGCATTTTAATGTTATACTTTCTAAAAAATCCAACCCGCCTCAAATATTGGAATTAAAAAGAAGGCTAATTTTCAATTTAGATGAAAAAATATTCGAATTTCTATCCAATATGATAGTAAATGACATTGAGAACTTTGGTCTACCTAAAATAGTAAAACTTAAACAATTTGCACGAAAGACACCTATACTGAATGTGATCGCACGGAAATCATACAAATTCTTTCGTAATTTATCCCGTCGGTATAATAAGAATACTTAATTAATTTGATACCATTCTTCGGATAAGCATATCAAAAATTGTATCCATATTTGAACGTTTATTGTACCTAAAATGGTATTCATCTAAAGTTTCTCTTTACTACAGATGTGGATGTGAATTTCTTTCATGTTGCCACTTTTGTCGGAAGGCAACTGCTCCAACATCGGATACAGTCATTTTATGCAACTATAATACGTGGAAAATCTGAATTGTTTTTCGATTCATACAAAAAATATGTATCCCGAAGGGGGCGTATTTGCAAATCAAAGGGAAATAAAGTAATTTTGCATATAATTGTGTTGGAATGTTACAGAAATACCCTTCCGTTTTACTTGAAAATGCAGTCAATGAGTTTGCCAAACTGCCCGGAATAGGGCGTAAAACGGCTCTGCGATTGGCGCTTCACTCCTTGAAACGGACAGTGGATGAGGTTGACACTTTCGGAAACGCCATCATTCATCTTCGGAAAGGAATCAATTATTGTAAAGTTTGTCACAATATCTGCGACACGGAAATCTGTAATATCTGCGCCGACCCAAGTCGTGACGAGTCTTTGGTGTGCGTGGTGGAAAATATCAAGGAAGTCATGGCGATAGAAAATACGGGACAATTCCGCGGTTTATACCATGTCTTGGGCGGAATCATCTCACCCATGGACGGTATCGGACCAAGCGATTTGCAAATCGAAAGTTTAGTGCAACGCACTCAAAGCGGCCGGGTAAAAGAAATTGTTTTGGCATTAAGCACAACGATGGAAGGCGATACCACCAATTTCTATCTCTATCGGAAACTGAACGATTCAAAGGTGAAAATATCCATTATTGCCCGCGGTATTTCTATTGGCGATGAAATCGAATACACCGATGAAATTACTTTGGGGCGTTCAATAGTAAATCGAGTAAATTTTAGTGATACACTTAAATTATAAATACAACAAATATATTATGACAATCGCAGTAGATTTTGACGGAACAATTGTGGAACATGCTTATCCCAAAATAGGCAGACCTATCCCTTTTGCCCTGGAAGTGTTGAAAAAATTACAGTGTGACGAACATCACAAACTGATTCTGTGGACCATGCGCGAAGGCGACTTATTGCAAGAAGCCATTGATTATTGTGAAAAAAACGGCTTGAAATTTTACGCCTATAATAAAAATTTTCCTGAAGAAGAATTGCAAGAAGGCGACAGCCGTAAAATCGCGGCCGACCTCTTCATCGATGACCGAAATATCGGCGGATTGCCCGACTGGGGAATTATCTATCAAGTCATTAAATCGGGGTTAAATGATATGCAAAGCATTGATATGATGATGGATATGCCAAAAAAGCAAATACACAAAAACTGGCTGATTCGTTTGGGAGAAGCTTTAGATAAATCAAAAGGAAGATATTAATGAAATTTCCTGTTTCAGAAACCATTGTGCAAGAGGCTGTTCGCGCTTTACACATCCAAGATTTTTCAAAGGCAACAATTCGTGAAGTCGTAGCCATTGCCGGCAAAATAGAACAACAGACCGGCGCCGAGTTTGTTCACATGGAAATGGGTATTCCGGGTTTACCACCCTCTGAAATAGGCGTAAAAGCCGAAATTCAGGCTTTGGAACAAGGGGTTGCATCCATTTATCCTGTCATTGATGGAATGCCTGCATTGAAAGAAGAAGCCTCCCGTTTTATCAAAGCGTTTATTGATTTGGATATTGCACCCGAAGCTTGTGTGCCCGTAACAGGCTCAATGCAAGGTACTTTTATATCATTCGTGACCGCATGTCAATGTGATGAGAAAAAAGATACGATTTTATTTATCGACCCGGGCTTTCCTGTGCAAAAACAACAAGCCGTAATCTTGGGTCATAAATACGAATCGTTTGATGTCTATGATTTTCGAGGTGAAAAGTTGAAAGAAAAATTGGAATCGTATCTTTCCAAGGGCAATATTGCTTGCATCATCTATTCCAACCCCAATAATCCGGCTTGGTTCTGCCTGAAAGACAAAGAATTACAAATTATAGGTGAATTGTCCGAGAAATATGATACCATTGTTTTGGAAGATTTGGCTTACTTTGCCATGGATTTCCGCAAGGCATTGGGAACGCCGTTTCAAGCTCCTTTTCAAGCAAGCGTAGGCAACTATACCAACAATTATCTGCTTTTAATTTCCGGTTCCAAAGCCTTCAGTTATGCGGGACAACGCATTGGCATTGTGGCCATGTCCAATAAACTCTATCATCGCACTTATCCGGGTTTAGCACGGCGTTACGGCGCCAGTACATTCGGGTCGGTATTTATCCACCGGGTGTTGTATGCCATTTCGGCGGGGACAAGTCATTCGGCACAGTATGCCTTGGCAGCCATGTTTAAGGTGGCTTCCGACGGCACTTTCCCGTTTTTGGAAGAGGTCAAAGAATACGGACGGCGTGCGCAACGCCTGAAAGCCATTTTCCAAAAAAACGGATTTAAAATTGTCTATGACAACGACTTGGGCGAAGAGATTGCAGACGGATTCTATTTTACCATCGGTTATCCGGGCTTGACGGGCGATGAATTGATGACGGAATTGATTCCTTACGGCGTTTCTGCCATTTCATTATCGACCACCGGCAGCAGGCAGGAAGGATTGCGGGCGTGTACCTCCTTTATCAAAGACCATCAGTATGCTCAGTTGGATGAACGCTTGGCTCAGTTTGTGAAAGATTTACGCTCTAAAAGGCTTCCCTCTTCGTCGGTATAAATAAACAGATATTCCAAATCGGGAAGTTGTTCGGCAACGGCACAGGCTTTCTCCAAACCCAGTGACATGAAGGCAGTAGCCCAAGCGTCAGCCGTCATGCAATCGGGGCAACGGACAGAGGCGCTCAAGAGATTGGTTTCCGCAGGATAACCGGTGTGCGGGTCAATCGTGTGGGCATATTTTTTGCCGTCTTTGATGTAATAGTTGCGGTAATTGCCGGAGGTGGCCATGGCTGCATTATCCAAAGTGATGATTTGCTGTTTCTCCAGAATCTCGCCCGACCGGTCATCAACCGGTTTTAAAATTTCGATTTGCCAACTTTTACCTTCGGGATTACGGCCTTTGCAACGGACTTCTCCGCCGATTTCCACTAAATAGTCGTTGATGCCGTAGCTCTCTAACATTCCGGCGATGACATCCACGGCATACCCTTTGGCAATGGAGGCAAAATCCAATTGCAAGCGTTTGTCTGTTTTGACAACTTTCCGTCCTTCGAGCCTTACTTTTTGATAACCCACGAATTGTCGCAAGCTGTCGATTACTTCGGGAGTAACTTCCGGTCCTTTTTCAAAGCCGAAGCCCCACAGATTGACCAAGGGCGCACAAGTAACATCGTAGGCGCCGCCGCTCAGTTCCGCCACTTCCTGTGCTTTGTTGAAAACGGTAATAAACCAATCATCCACTTCCACCGCCTCGTTGTGATTTACTTGGTATAAAAGCGATTTTGAATTAAACGGATTCAACGATAAATCGAAACGGTCTAACAAGGCAAAGAGTTCGTTGCCTAAATCCTTGTGGTATTTGTATTTGATATGGGTTGAGGTATGGAAGATTTCGCCTTGCGTTAAAAAATAGGAATTGGCTTGCTTGCAGGAAGAATAGATTCCGGCAAGAATAAGCAGGCTAACAACGGCTGATGGTTTAAAAATGCGTTGCAACATACTCTTCAATACAGCTAATGATTTTATCGATTCCGAAAACAGAAGAGTTGATGCACAAATCGTAGGAAGCAGCCATTCCCCAAGTTTTATTGCTGTAATAATTGTAATATCCGGCGCGTTTTTTGTCGGTTTGTTCAATCAGGTTCATCGCTCCTTTTTCAGTCATATTCTGCGTTGTTTGGATACGCTGAATACGGTCGGGCAAGTCCGCGCTGATAAACACGTTGAGGCAATGCGGATGCTCACGCAAAATATAATCGGCGCAACGTCCCACAAAGATACAGGATTCTTGTTCTGCCAGCGATTTAATCACATCGCTTTGGATTTTGAACAGCATTTCGTTGCACAAATAATTTTCCGAAAGATTGCCCATGTAGCCCGAACGAAATCCGAAATACGAACTTAACAAGCTGAAACTGCTTTTCTCATCGGCTTTTTCAAAATATTCTTTGCCCAATCCGCTTTCCCGCGAGGCCAACTGTATCAACTCTTTATCGTAACAGGAGACACCTAATTTTTCGGCTAAACGGGTGCCGATTTCTTTGCCTCCACTGCCCAATTCACGACCGATGGTAATAATATAATTACCCCTCTCCCCCTGTAGCGAACTTTCCATTTCTTCCATTTTTTTCATTATCTTCATTCCTTTCATTATCTTCATTTCTTCCCATTCTTCCCAAAATCTATATACAATAAGATTCCAGCTAATAGCACGGAGATAATATCCGCAATCGTCATACTTGCCCAAACACCGGTAATGCCCCAATAATTCGGCAGAATCAGCAGCAAGGGAATCAAGAAAACGACTTGTCGCGTCATGGCCAAAATAATGGATTTAGCAGGCTTGCCAACACTTTGAAAGAACGCCGACACCACCATTTGAAATCCCACAAAACTGTAAGCCGCAAACACCCAACGCAATCCCTGAACGGCAATGCTGACCAAGTGTTCTTCATTGGTAAACACCCCTGCTACAAGGTGCGGAAATAATTCCACCAAAGCCGAGCCTAAGACCATAATCAGCGTGGCGTATAAAATCGACATTTTCAAAACGGAAACAACCCTGTCATGCAATTTAGCTCCGTAATTGTATCCCGCAATCGGTTGCATTCCCTGATTCAATCCGAAGATAACCATTATAAACAGAAATGCGACCCGGTTGACAATTCCGTAAGCCCCCACAGCCAAGTCGCCCCCATGACGAATTAACTGCCGGTTGATGATGATGACAATCAGGCAACTGGCTGCATTCATTAAAAAAGGCGCCATTCCGATTGATAACGAATCTTTGACTATCCGTTTCTTTAATTTGTATATTCCTTTCTGCCAGTGAATAAAATAATTTTTGTCGTTAAACAGGCGAAATTCCCAACCCAGAACAATCACCTGCGAAATAATCGTTGCGAAAGCCGACCCCTGTATTCCCCATTTAAACCCGAAGATAAATAACGGATTCAGTACCATGTTGATGACAACCGTAAAAATAGTCGCCATCATTGCTTTATTGGGATTACCCGCCGAACGGATTAAGGCATTCAATCCGAAATACATGTGTGTTACCACATTTCCCGATAAAATGATGAACATAAAGTCGTAAGCGTAGGGAAGCGTATCCGCGCTCGCTCCGAAAAAGAGAAGAATCGGCTTGAGAAACAAAAGAGTCGCCACCGAAAAAGCAACCCCCATAATCAGATTCAAAACAAACACATTTCCCAGAATATGATTGGCGCTCTCATAATCTTTCTGTCCCATTCGGATAGATAAAAGAATCGAAGCTCCCACGCCCACCAACGAGCCGAAAGCCGCTCCGAGATTCATTAATGGAAAGGTGATCGCCAAACCCGACAAGGCAAGCGGACCCACTCCGTGACCAATAAAAATACTGTCGGTGATGTTGTATAACGAA
>JAITXK010000189.1 GCA_031284765.1 Candidatus Symbiothrix sp. | reverse complement strand
TGGAAACCAATATTCTGGGAACGCAGAATTTATTGGATGTTGCTAAAAAACATTGGTCAACAGGAAAAGACGATAAAGGTTATCCGACTTATAAAACAGGTGTTAAATATCTGCAAGTTTCAACCGATGAAGTTTATGGCAGTCTGGGTGCAACCGGTTATTTTACCGAAACAACGCCTTTGGACCCCCGAAGCCCATACAGCGCCTCTAAAACAGGCGCCGATTTGATTGTGAAAGCTTATGGAGAAACCTACCAAATGCCAATAAATATTACCCGCTGTTCCAATAATTACGGCCCCTATCATTTCCCCGAAAAATTGATTCCGCTGATTATCAAGAATCTATTGGAAGGAAAAAAATTGCCTGTCTATGGCGACGGAAGCAATGTCCGTGACTGGCTGTATGTGGAAGACCATTGCAAAGCCATTGATACGGTTGTGCTACATGGCAAAATCGGTGAGATTTACAATGTCGGCGGACACAACGAAAAGAAAAATATTGAAATTGTCCGGCTAACTATCTCCACGATTAAACGTTTGATGGAAGAAAATCCTGCATACAAGAAAGCATTAAAGGCTTCTGCTCCTGATGCAGACCATTTGGATTGGCTGAACGACCATTTAATTACCTACGTTACCGACCGTTTGGGTCACGACCAACGCTACGCCATCGACCCGGCCAAGATTACTTCCGAATTAGGATGGTATCCCGAAACCAAATTTGAAGACGGAATCGTAAAAACCATCCGTTGGTATTTGGAAAATCAAGATTGGGTAGAAGAAGTTACCTCAGGCGATTATCAAAAATATTATCAACAAATGTACGGGAATCGCTAAGTTCCGCTAACCATTAGAGTAATGCAACAAAAACCCAAAATACAATTTGCAGTAGCCGGTTGCGGCCACATTGGAAAACGCCACATCGAAATGATTCAACGCAATTCGGAGGCGGAATTGGTTGCGGTTTGCGATATCAATCCGGCAATTAGTATTGACGGTTTAGAAACCCGCCCCTACAGGTGTTTGGAAGAATTGTTGGAGTCCACGGAATTTGATGTTCTGAATATTTGCACACCCAATGGTATCCATGCACCGATGGCCATTCGCGGCTTGGAAACAAACCATCACGTCGTGATTGAAAAACCAATGTCCCTGACAACAATTGATGCGGAAAAAATTTTGCAAACAGCCGAAAAACACAATAAAAAAGTGTTTTGTGTGATGCAAAACCGCTATTCCCCTCCCAGCGTTTGGATTAAAGATGTGATTGACCATCAATTATTAGGCCGGATATTTGTAGTACAAATCAATTGCTTTTGGAATCGCGACGAACGCTATTACCAGAAAGGCGGTTGGCACGGCAGCAAAGACTTGGATGGAGGTACACTGTTCACGCAATTTTCCCATTTTATAGACTTGATGTTCTGGCTGTTTGGCGATATTACGAATATTCAGGCACGGTTTGCCGATTTCAATCACCAACAACTGACGGATTTTGAAGATTCGGGCGCGGTTTCATTCGAGTTTGTCCATGGTGGAATCGGCACATTCAATTATTCCACCTCTATTTATGATGTGAATTTTGAAAGTTCGGTAACCATTATCGGTGAAAAGGGAACAATAAAAATCGGCGGACAATACATGAACCAAGTGGAATATTGTCGCGTTAAAGATTACATCATGCCCGAATTGGCGCCCACCAATCCCGGAAATGACTACGGCGCTTATAAAGGTTCGGCGCAAAACCATCATTATGTGATTGATAATGTGGTTAATGTGTTGAAAAATAAAGCGGGCGAGAAAATTACGACTAACGCCTACGAAGGCTATAAGGTGGTGGATATTATTGAGCGGATGTATAAAGAAAAATCATGATTTATCCTATTCAGAAGCCGAAATCCAAGTCTTTTGTTACTGCTTTTTCTTCCTCTTCCTGTGGTTTTTCTGCCGTTTGATGTACTGCATTCGCCAGAATGTTGATGGCTTTTACCGGCCGGACGGGACAAATCGATTCACATCCTCCACAACCGATGCACAAGGATTCATACACGTGTGGAATGGTCAAACCGTCTTTATAGGGTTCCATTTTTACGGCTTGAACCGGACAATGCTCGGAACAAGCGCCGCACGAATGTTCGTTGGTAAACACTACGCAACGACTGCGCTCAAACTGCGCAATACCTATCTGAGTTACCTTTTTTTCTTCGGGGAGGATTTCCGTAATGGCGTCGTTCGGACATATTTTGGAACAAATAGTACATTCGTAATTACAAAAATGTTCGGTAGAATAGGCCAAATGCGGTTTAAAAGCGTAAGCGAATCCGAAATTAAATCCCGCAGGTTTAAGCACTTGCATCGGACAATGTGTAATGCAGAGATGGCAAGCTGTACATTTTTCTACGAAACGTTTCACATTTCTTGAACCCGGAGGCGTAATGGGCGTTAATTTGGTGTAATCAACCGTTTTTTTGTCTTGTGCCAATGTCGAAATCAAAGGAATACTCGCGAGCATAGCCGTAGAAGTTGCTAAAAAAGTTCTGCGACTTGCGCTGGTTGCCGTAACCGGAAAGGCAAAGTCGTAATGAAGTGCTTTCGTCTTGCATCTATCCAAACAATTAAAACAACATACACACCGTGAATAATCAATCTTATTTTCTTTACTGTCAATACATTCTGATTTGCATGCCAACGAACATACCCCGCATTTTGTACATTTAGATTCGTCAATTCGCACGCGAAAAAGCGAAATTCGAGAAATCAATCCCAAAAACGAACCGACAGGACAAATGGAATTGCAAAACAACCGTCCATGCAACAACGCCAAAATACCGACCAGGAGCAGCGCAATCAGTGCAATCAAAAAAGAAGCAAGCGTAACCGTATGAATCGTAAGCTGATAAAAATGGTAATTATTCATCTGCAACGCCACCCAATTGATTAAATTATTCCCTTCAATGACTAACGGACGGAAAATGTTGGCCGAAATTCGCCCGAAATTACTGTATGGGTCTAAATAGAGCAGAAGTGTAGTGGAATAGTCGCTTTGCGTAAAAATACCGAAAATCAGAAAAATCACACAAATTGCCAATAAACTGTAACGCATCCAATTATATGGCTTGTAATAATGATACCACCGCTTTTTCTTGCTTTTTTGCTTCTTTCTTCCGCGCTGGGTAAATCGTGCAATACCATCCTGCAATATTCCCAAAGGACAAATGACTGAACAATATATTCGTCCAAACAAAAAAGTAAGCAACAACAGACTGATTAAAATACCGATACTTCCCGCCAAGACGACCGGTACCAATTGTATTTCCGCCCAATGATGTAGAAACCCAGGTGTCAGATGAGTAAAATCACAAAAATAAACGATAAGCGGAAAGAAAATAACAAGAGCCAACGCAACCCGAGTCGCTTTCAAATAATTTTTCATCTTGCTTTTGTATGTCCGATTCGGTCAAATTACAATTTTATTCTTTTTACCTTTAATGTATCCAGTTTTTGCGTTCCTAATTTCAGCTTTTCGCCATTCGCAATATGTTCCACAACATTGATGTCCATTTTTTCCACTTGATTAAATAGACCGACTGCCGCCGTGTCAACCGCTACGATATTGGGCGAAATAATGACTGCTTTCAATAACGAAGTATCCGACACCGAACGTCCTTGCGGACCATTTTTGCGCATGCAACGGTAAGCGTCCACGATATTGAGCACCGGTTTCTTTTGCCAGGTACAAATATCAGCGATACATTGTTGCAAATCGTTGTTATGAAAATACGGCCTGTCCCAAACGATACCCATGTAGTTTTTCATCGCGATGGACATGTTTGCACCTCCGTGATGTTTCAAAACAGGAACATTGAACCAAACATCAGCGTCCAACAAGGCTTGATGAATTTTGGTCGATTTTAGTTTGACACCTTGGGGAAGAGTGGTTGTTTTGTAGTAACTTTCGTCATTGGCAGGGACAATATTTCCTCCCGCCGCTTCTACCGCCGCTTTAATGCCTGAATTAGCATAACATTTTTGCCAATTATCGCAAGTGTGGTCAAAAACAGTGACTTTTTTAGCGCCTGCCCGCAAACATTGTTTGACTAATTCGTTCACTAAATCGGGATTGGTATTGGCTGCAAAATCAGGCTTTTTATCCCAACCGATATTCGGTTTGATAACGACACTTTGGCCTTTTTTCACGTATTTGCCGATACCGCCCATCTCTTTCAATGCGCGTTGCAACATTTCAGCCGGCGCTCCGCCCATCACGGCCACCATATCGGGAGTCGCTTCTACTGCTATTTCATTACTACTCAGTGCTGCGGATAACTTATTGAAAGTCAATGCCGACACTCCAATGGCTACAGATGCCTTAAAAAATTCTCGCCGTTTCATATTTATGTGTTATTTAGATGTTAGAGTTCAATAGGATGATTTATTTATTCAATTTAAAAGAGATAGGAATATAAGTCGGAGTATTCAGAACTTTATTCCCTATTAAAAGACTGGGTTGCAATTTCACGGTTACATCGCTTGACGCGCTTCCGATGCCCGCAAAACTGAGCGCTATATTTTTAATTGATTCCAAGGATTCGCCACTCAATACTTGTTTGAGGTCGAATGTCATGTTGATGGGTAAAACCGTTTTTTGTCCGCCATCAATTTGCAATTTTTGCGAAAGAGAACCTGTAGTCATCTGGTGCCCGTCAATTTCCAAGATATACCCTAATCCGTTGAGAATTGCGCTTTGCATGCCCGGATTGGTAACGTCTAAATTCAATGTGAAATTGAGTGGAAACGAACCGTTTGGAGAAGCAAAAGCCGTAGTGATTTTTGCCAAATTGAGCGGATTACTCAAATTTTGCGTTGTAATACCATTCAAACTGATGCCTGAAATAGAATTGTACTCATATTTACATTGAGTCAATTGATAACCACCGGCAAGTTGTTGTACCACATCGCAGGAAAATAGCATCATTGAAAGACCGATAAAAACAATTATTTTCTTCATATTATCCTGTTTAATGAATGGTTTATACTAATTTCAATTCTCTCAACAATTCCGGCAAACTTTGTTCGAAATGAACGCCGAAACGGAGGTCGGTGCCTGCTTCCGCTGTTTTCCGAATAGCGGAAGTGGTGAAACGAACGGCAATGGCTGCCGCCTCTTTCAAATCGACATCGTTTAATAATGCGGACAATAAAGCCGAACCAAAAACATCGCCTGTGCCGTGATAATAACCCGGAATCCGTTTTTCAAAGGTGTAGGAAATTTCTCCTGTAACGGCATCGTAGGCGGCGGCTCCCAATTCGTCTTCGTTGAAAAATACGCCCGTCAATACTATTTTTTTAGGGCCGATGGCGCTTAATTTTTGGAGGATACCGGCAATATATTCTTTGGTATAAGGCCCCGGATGATAGGATTCGCCCAATAATAAAGCAGCTTCCGTAAGATTTGGAACGATAATATCGGCCTTTGCACACAATTTACGCATGCCTGCGGGAAATTCCTGCGGGAAAATTTTATATAATTCACCGTTATCGGCCATCACAGGGTCCACCAAAATGAGATTGTCTTGGGTTTTGAAATTTTCAAAAAAACTGGTTACCAAATCCAATTGCTCAAACGAGCCTAAGAATCCGGTGTAAATAGCATCGAATTGAATATCCAACGATTTCCAATGTTGAGCAATGGGAGCTATATCTTCAGTCAAATCGCGGTAGGTAAAACCGGTAAAACCTCCTGTGTGCGTGGACAGCACCGCAGTTGGAAGCACTGTCGTTTCAATGCCTGCGGCGGAAATAATGGGCAATGCCACTGTTAATGAACATTTACCGAATCCCGATATATCATGAATGGCAACTACTCTTTTCAATCGTTTCATCTTTCGTTTATATTATAATAGTTATGAAATTCCTTGCGTATTTACTCCTGCGTTGATTTTTTTGATTAAGCCTTGCAAGACAGCACCCGGGCCGATTTCCGTGAAATCGTTTGCACCCGCAACAATCATGTTTTCAATTAATTGTGTCCATTTTACCGGAGCGGTTAATTGCGCAATCAAATTATTTTTAATGGTTTCCGGGTCGGTTTCTCCGTATGTGCTCACGTTTTGATACACAGGGCACATCGGTACTTTGAATGCGGTGGATTGAATGGCTTCCGCCAATTGGGTGCGTGCCGATTCCATCAACGGGGAATGGAATGCGCCGCCGACTTTGAGTTTTAAGGCGCGTTTTGCACCGGCGGCCACTAATTGTTCACAAGCCTTATCTATGCCCGTCAATGTGCCTGAAATCACGATTTGTCCCGGGCAATTATAGTTGGCGGGAACGACAATATCATCAATTGCAGCACAAATTTCTTCCACTTGGGCATCGGGCAAAGCCAAAACAGCGGCCATGGTTCCGGGATGGTCTTCGCCGGCTTTTTGCATCGCTAATGCACGTTGATAGACTAAACGCAAACCGTCTTCAAAAGAAATGGCGTTGGCGGAAACCAATGCCGAAAATTCTCCCAAGGAATGACCTGCCACCATATCCGGTTGAAAATAAGACCCTAATGTTTTCGCCAAAATCACTGAATGGAGAAAAACAGCCGGTTGTGTAACCTTGGTCTGACGCAAATCTTCTTCCGTTCCTTCAAACATTAAATCGGTAATGCGGAACCCTAAAATGGTATTTGCTTGTTGGAATAACTCTTTTGCTTGTTGGGATTCCTGATATAAATTCAAACCCATGCCCGTAAATTGGGCGCCTTGTCCGGGGAATACGTATGCTTTCATATATTATGCCTTTTAAAAAACGAAAGTACAAAGATACAAAAAGAATTATGAATTTAAATCATATATATGAATATTCAATATTTATTTGCTACTTTTGCGAATCTATAATTATAAATTTGTCAAATTATGAATATTCGAGGTTGGGAATGGATTATTCTTTTAGTAGTGATATTGCTGCTTTTCGGAGGGAAAAAAATCCCCGAATTGATGAAAGGAATCGGCAAAGGCATCAAAGGATTCAAAGACGGAATGAAAGATATTGAAGACGATATCAAATCGGATAAACCGGAAAATAATTCATAAATCCGTCATTATAATTTTCCTGAAATGAAAGAAGACACTCAGGAAGTCTTGGATTCCGAAACTCAAATGTCCTTTTGGGAACATTTAGAAGCATTTCGTTGGGTATTGTTGCGAATTGTGATTGCTTTGATTATTTTTGCAATTGCAAGTTTCAGTTGCATGCCTTGGATTTTCGACCAAATTATTCTGGCTCCGGCCAAACCTGATTTCTGGCTTTACGAAACTTTATGTACTTTAAGTCAAAAAGTATCTTTTATCCCAGCATTTTGCGACCAAAATTTCCAAATTGATATGATTAATATTGATTTGACTGCGCAATTTTTCCGTCATTTGAGTACTTCGTTTTGGCTTTCCCTGATACTTATTTGCCCCTATCTTTTGTTTGAACTTTGGGGATTTATTAGTCCCGCCTTGTACGAACATGAGCGAAGACATGTCCGTTGGGTATTTTTTTTCGGTTCAATCATGTTTTTTATCGGTTGCCTGATTGGTTACGCCGTCATTTTTCCCATGACTTTGCGCTTTCTTTATACGTATTCATTAAGCGATGTAATTCACAACCACATTTCGCTGGATTCGTATCTGGATAATTTTATTTTGTTGATAGTCGCCATGGGATTGGTTTTTGAAATGCCTTTGCTTTCGTGGCTGTTATCGCAAATCGGCATCTTGAAAAAATCGTTTTTCAGAACCTATCGCCGTCACGCAATCGTTGTGCTGTTGATTGCCGCCGCGCTGATTACTCCTACCGGCGACCCCTTCACTTTGTCGCTGGTATTTTTTCCTTTATATGCTTTGTATGAGTTGAGTATTTTCTTTGTTAAGAATGATACTGTTTGAAAATATTTATGTTTGTTTTATATCATGTAAGAATGATAATGTTGTATATTTGTATCTAAAATTAAGTGAAGGGTTTAAAAAGAAAAGCCCGGTATCAGGGAATGATGCCGGGCAACTGTAAAAAAAGTTTGTTGTCAATTCAAAACTATAATTCCACAGCTAATAACTCTTTACCTATATTATGTAATGCATTTTCAATTTTCTTTCTTTGGGCTTCACGTGGTTTCTTTAAGCCGGAAGCATAGTGATGCAATAGTTTTTGATTTATTCCTGTCATACGCTCCAATGCTACATTTGAAAATAACTTATTATAGTAATTCATAAAACTTTGCGTATCGTAAGAAAATACAACTGTATATTCTCCTTGTAATATTGCCGGCAACTCCTTTTTATCTCTTGAATTTATAAATAATTCCAAGCCTTTTAAAACATCTGCTTTTGCTGCTTCTGCCGTTTCTCCAGCTCCCCAGATTCCATCGCAATTTTCAGAATAAGCATCATAATAATCTGCGCTTTTTTCAATAATAATTTTTATTGTTTCCATTTCTATTGTTTTTAAGGGGCTTATTTAAGCCCCATTTGTTTACTTATTCTTCTTCTCAATCCCTCTCCTATCTCTTTTGCTCCATGATATGGAACCGGTGGAGATAGAACGCCGTCTTTAACATAGAAGTAATGACTACCTTCTGCGTGGGAATACTTCCATCCGTTTCTCTTAATTAAACTGTGAAATTCTGTGTACTTCATTTTATTGTTATTTTGAATTGACATTACAAAGGTAACTATTTATATACTATTATCCAAATATTTCACCAATTATTCTCCAATGAAAGTGCATTTTTAACAATTCAGCATTAGTACAAGCCCACACAAGAAAAGTATATTTGAAAGCAAAAATCATTCTGAAAAGAAACAAGGAAAAAAGCAACTTGATGGATAAAATGGG
>JAITXK010000153.1 GCA_031284765.1 Candidatus Symbiothrix sp. | reverse complement strand
TTTAAGAAGTGCGGCTGAAGGGACTCGAACCCCCACGCCTTTCAGCACCAGATCCTAAGTCTGGCGTGGCTACCAATTACACCACAGCCGCAAAGCGAGTGCAAAGGTAAGACTATTTTTTTATTTGGCAAACGATCAGACATCTTTCTCTTGAATTAAAGCCCGCGCCGCTTCAATCAATGTATCTTTTCCGCCGGCAACATCTTCAGGCGATAAACTGTACCAAACATCCGGTTCAATACCGAACTCAATCTGTTCATTATCAGCGTTATACATCGGACAGGCGGAGAAACGCACCGACCAACCATTCGGCAACTCGGACGAGAACGGCAAACCGCTTCCACCACCTGTTTGATCTCCCAAAATCGTTACATTCGTGGCGCGTTTCATCGCATTCACGAAATCATTCGTGGCGCTGTAGCATTTGCGATTGGTCAAAACAACAACCGGCTGCTTGCATATCCAATAGGTTGCCGGTTCAATATATTGCGGATAGGGTTCGGAAAAATCGTTGTGACCCTTGCCTGTTTTGTGCTGAATATATCCCACCAAGGTTTTTTTGGTAAAAAAATGCGAAGCCAACAACTCAGAATTACTCAAAAGCCCGCCACCGTTATTGCGTACATCAATAATAATACCCTTACACTTCTGAAAACTTGCCAAAACATATTGTATGCCGGTTTCGCCGATAGGCAAAGAAAAATCGGCATAACGTACATAGCCAATACTGTCTTCCAACATTTGATAACGCATCCCGCCCGCAATTCGATAAGTCTGACCCAAATACTTGTCTGTCAATTCCTGATTGTAGTTAGCCGGATAGTCTTCAAACCATTTCCAATAACGTCCTACATCGAACGGAGAATAGAGATTCACATGGCCGTCCTTCACTTCCTGGAGCATGGCGTCGAGACTGTCAAAAAGCGCTACCTGATTCATTTGATTATCTATTTTTCCGGAATAGACGGTGTGAATGCTGTCCCAATCAACGTTTTTGTAATCGAAAAAGCAATATTGTTCGTCCATAATTTTCCACAAGGCTTCAAAATTGCCTCGCGGACTGTTGTCGTATTCTTCGATTTCGATGCAAGCGGAAAAGACCGTTGCAAACCAGGCAAAGCCAAGCAGCCAAAGGGAGATATTATGCTTATTCAAAAACATTTTGATATTCATGGTGATTGATTTTTCGTCCCGAAACCGTATAAAAATATTTGGAAATCCCGATACCAAATGTATTGGAAATCGTCTGTGTCTTCAACCCGTTGATTTGCGTAGCATACAACCGATTCATGTAAGTCAAACGAAGCGTACAACCGGGGAAGGGCAATTCCAACGATAACAGGTTACGCGCCACCCAGCGATTATGAAACGAAGCGAAGTGCATCAGGGGCGTATCGTTCTCCAAACCTATTTCGTAATACGACTGCCCGTATTCGGGCGAGAACACCCACCCTACTGTTGGGATAATCAACTGATAACGCACTTCCAACGGTTGTTTAATCATCCGGAAGCAATAATCGGCGATGACCGAAACATTCAGTCCGGCATCCACTTTGGCGCTGAAGGGATTATTGCTATTGCGGGGATTATAGATTGCACCGAGCAATCCGCCGGCCTGCACTCCCGCAAGCAATTGCACTTTAGCGATGGGTTTCAACCGGTAATACAGTCCATAAGCGTATTCCAGATTGCCGGAGTAACTGATTGCCGTGGCCGCGGGATTGAGTGTCGAAGCCATATCAAAAAAGAAAAGCTGCTGTGCCGCAATCTTATTGTTGCCCCATCGTACCGGCTGCATCCGCTCTTCCAAGAGGTTGAGATGCGTTCCGGTATATTGCAAGGGAGATAAATAGGAATCATACACTTGGGTTTTGCCCATGCCTATCACTGTTGATTGATAGTTTAGCGGGATGCGTTCCTGCGCCGGACACGGAAATGCAAACAGAAGGCACATCCCCATAATGCCGGCCGCCCGCTTAAAATAACCGTTGCTGCCCTGTAATTTCATCCAATAATTCATCAACGGGTTTTTCATCCGCCTCATCCGCCTCAATATCAATATCGGGTTGCGGGACATTGCCGTCTTCCGTTTCGGAAAAACGGGTCGGTTCAATCTCCGTGATGCTCGCCGTTTCAAAAGTCGTGATGCGCTTGCCTTTCGCCTTAAAACCTTTGACGGCAATAAATTCCTCCACATCAATGATGAAGGCTTCGCGGAACGAATCGTGTCCACCGAAAACTACTTCGAGACGAGGATAAGCAGTTTCCGTCAGCAAAATCAGCTTGGAGGCTGCATTTTCGCCCAAGATAGCTTGCGGTTTATGGTTGCTGGTTTCAAAGAGGAAGCGTTTCAGATAGGGGAAGCCCTGCTGGTCGGCATCGAACAGAGCCGCCGTCCACACTTTATTCGGGTCGAATTTTTCAATGACCCGGATTTCGCCTTGATAGTGGTTGCTTGAATCGAAATTGGTGGTATAGAATTCACCGTTTCCCTGCACGACCAAAATCAAATCATCGGCAAAGAATTCACCGAGATAGTCGCCTCTTCCATCGTAGTTTACTCGCAGCACATCGCGGTCGAACCATACCTGACGGCCGCCCAATGTGGAACCGCCTTTGGTTTTGAGCGATATTTTGTGAATATCGGCTTTTGTCAAAATATTTCCCATCGAAGCACGGCCTTTAATAGCCACCTCTCTGAATTTTTTATCGAAAACCAGTAATTTTTGGCGGGGTTTGGGCTTCAAAATCACTTTTACCGTTTCCGCTTCGCCGTTGGGATTGGCCGAAAAATACAAAACACGACTCCCATCAGTCCCTTGGCTAAGGTCGTATTCTTTATCACGGGTAACGCCCGTAACGGAGAAACGCTTGATGTAACTGTAACCTGCTTTTCCATCGCGGTATATCACGTTGTAAATCGTGCGGTTATCATTGCGTTTGAAGACATTGAGATACAATATATTCTTGCCGACAAACATTTTCTCGCTGATTTTCACAATCTTATATTTGCCGTCTTTGTAGAAGATAATCACATCGTCGATATCGGAACAATTACAGATATATTCGTCTTTTTTCAATCCGTAGCCGATAAATCCTTCTTCGCGGTTGACATACAGTTTTTCGTTGGCTTCCACCACTTTAGCAGCTTCAATGGTGTCGAAACTGCGGATTTCGGTCATCCGTGGATGATCTTTGCCGTATTTGTCTTTCAAGCGGGAAAACCAGTCAATCGTGTATGCAACAATGTGTTCGATATGGGAGTCGATGGTTGCAATTTGCGATTTGTAGGAAGCAATCAATTCATCCGCCTTGTCCTTATTGAATTTAAGGATGCGACCCATCTTGATTTCCATCAAACGCAACAAATCGTCACGCAAAACTTCGCGGACAAATTGCGGTTTGAAAGGCTCCAAACGCTGGTCAATATGCGCCAAAGCCATATCCATATCCTTGGCATTTTCAAATTCTTTATCCTTGTAAATACGTTCTTCAATAAATATTTTTTCCAAAGAAGCGAAATGCAGACTTTCCAGCAATTCTTGTTTTTGAATTTCCAGTTCGAGTTTCAGCAAGCGCACAGTATGGTCCGTAATATGCTTCAGTATCTTTGAAACGGTCAGGAATTGCGGCTTGTTTTCCTCGTCAATGACGCAACAGTTGGGCGAGATGCTGATTTCGCAATCGGTAAATGCATAGAGCGCATCAATCGTTTTGTCGGACGAAACGCCCGGCGCGAGGTGGATCACTATTTCCGCCTGTTTGGCCGTCATGTCATCCACTTTGCGGATTTTTATCTTGCCTTTGTCATTGGCTTTCAAGATAGATTCCGTGAGTGTAGCAGTAGTTCTTCCGAAAGGCACTTCCGTGATGGCCAGGGTTTTATTGTCAATTTTATTGATTTTGGCCCGTACTTTGACCGCCCCTCCGCGTTCGCCATCATTGTAACGGGAAACATCAATCGAACCGCCGGTCTGAAAATCGGGATACAAAACAAATGTTTCCCCTTTTAAATAAGCGATGCTGGCATCCAGCAACTCGTTGAAATTATGGGGCAGCACTTTCGATTGCAATCCGACGGCAATTCCCTCGCCGCCTTGCGCCAGCAACAACGGATATTTGACCGGAAGCGTAATCGGCTCCTTGTTTCGTCCATCGTAAGACAGTTTCCAATTCGTCGTTTTCGGGTTGAAAACCACGTCCAACGCAAATTTCGACAGTCGCGCTTCGATGTAACGCGGGGCTGCCGCGCCATCGCCGGTGAGGATATTGCCCCAGTTGCCTTGGCAGTCAATCAATAAATCTTTTTGTCCCAACTGCACCAGGGCGCCGCCGATAGACTGGTCACCGTGCGGGTGGAACTGCATCGTTTCGCCGACAATATTCGCCACTTTGTTGTAACGGCCATCGTCTTTGCGCTTCATGGCGTGCAGAATACGGCGTTGCACCGGCTTCAAACCATCGTTGATGTGAGGCACGGCGCGGTCGGTTATCACGTAGGAAGCATAGTCCATAAACCAGTCCTTGTACATGCCCGACAGCACATGACGGCTATCGCCATCGGTACTTTCTGGGACTTTGTACTCGGAATGTTCTTTGTCGCCAGCTGAGCTTTCAATGAAATCTTCTATATCTTCGGGTATCATACTTTATTTTTCAAGGATTGCAAATGTACGACATTTTTTAGAATGGGTAAAATCGTGGGGGATTATTTTACACTGCAAATGTAAATAACATTTTCCGAAAAAAAATATTTTAAAAAAATTTAGTACTTTGTATTGCATAGTATTATAAAAGTATTTATCTTTGCCCCATCAAATAAAAAAATATGAATATTGATAATGTAAAATCACAAATGCGCAAGGGGATACTTGAATATTGTATCCTGCTGATTTTGAATAATGAAAAGGCGTATGCCTCGGACATTATTCGTATCTTGCAAGAGGCGAAATTGATCGTGGTAGAGGGTACATTGTATCCTTTGCTTACGCGATTGAAGAACATGGAAGTGCTGAGTTACGAGTGGATAGAATCGGTTCAAGGACCGCCACGCAAGTATTATCAGTTAACGGCTCAAGGGCAAGCGGTTTTGACGGAACTCGGAACGGCTTGGGATGAAATCAACGAGACTATCAATCATTTGAAAAAAATATAAAACACAAATACAATGAAAAAGACAGTAACAGCCAATTTAAATGGCCGGGTTTTTAATATTGATGAGGATGCTTTTCAATTATTGGAAAATTATTTGAAAAATTTGCGCATCTATTTTCGCAACGAAGATGGATATGACGAAATTGTCGCGGATTTTGAAGCGCGTATTGAAGAATTATTGAGCGAACGGGTGCGTTTGGGCTACAACGTAATCTCTATCGAAGAAGTAGAAAAAGTGATAGCCAAAGTTGGTTCGCCGGTCGATTTTGACGATAAGGAAGAGAACCGGACTGAACAACCGAAAGCAGAACCGGCAGACACCAAAAAGAAATTCTATCGCGACCCAAGCAACAAACTGCTGGGCGGCGTATGTTCGGGATTAGCGGCGTATTTTAGTGTCAATGAGTTGGCATTGCGCATACTGGTGGTCATTTTGGCTCTTTGTACCTCCGTGATACCGGTATTGTTGTTATACCTCGTTGCTTGGTTGATAGTGCCGGAAGCCACAACTGCCGAACAAAAATTGGAAATGCAAGGCAAACCGATTACGGTAGAAAATATCGGAAAAACCGTGTCTGCCGGTATGGATGAAGTAAAAAAAATAAATGAAAAACACGGTTGCTTAGGCTCATTGGTGGATTTTATCGCAGCGTGTGTGAAAGTGGCTTTGGTCGGTTTAGGATGTCTCGTCGGACTGCCTATACTCTTTGTAATCGGAATAATTATCATAGTCTTGTTCGCTACCATTTTTGGCGTAGGCACGGGCATTTTGGGCGGATTATTGCCTTGTACACCCGACATCTTCCTGTCTGTTGCTCATCCGGGAATAGCGATTTTGGCGGTGTGTTTGTTACTTGGTATTCCTTTGTTCGCATTGTTGTACGGAATTATTTCTTGGTTTTTCAAATTGAAACCGGTCAATAAAAGTTTGAAAATAGCCGGACTGATTGTGTGGATACTTGCCTGGATTGCTTTGCCATTTTCCGGATTCAAAGCCGATTGGAGCAAAGTAAATTGTTCCAATAATCATTGGCGTTTCGGATATTCATCTTTCTATTCGAATGAATTGGTCGGCAATGGGGTACTCGCCGAGCGGACGGAAGAACTGCCGAATATACTATCGGTGGAATTGACCGGTAATTTAGTGGCTGAAGACATCCAAGGCGCGGGAACGGTGTTCACTTGTTTTTGTGATAACTCACCACAGCCAATCCATTCAACAGCAAAGCAAAGACTATCAATGCTGCGAATTGATTGCCTAATTGGAACACACTGCTCCCCTTCAAATATACCATCCGCATGATTTCGATAAAATAACGCAGGGGATTGAACAGCGTGAGGTGTTGCGCCCAATACGGCATGCTCGCTATCGGCGTGAATAGCCCGCTGAGCATAATCATGATAATCATAAAGAAAAACATCATAAACATGGCCTGCTGCACGGTGGACGAATAGTTGGAGATAACCAGACCCAAGCCCGACACGACAAAAATGTATATCAAGGCGAAGAAATAGACGGTCAGGATGTTGCCGGCAGGGGATAATCCATAAACGAAGTAGGCCAAAAGTAGATAAATGGTCATAATCACCAAGCCCATGATCCAATTCGGAATCAATTTGGAAAGGATAAAGGCGATTTTACTGACCGGCGTTACGTTGATTTGCTCAATGGTGCCGATTTCTTTCTCACTCACAATGTTCAAGGTCGGCAAAAACCCGCAAATAATGGTCAGCAGCATCACTAACAGGGCAGGTATCATAAATACCTTGTAATCACTAAAGGGATTGAAACGGTTTTGCGATACGATTTGAATGACCGGCAAGGCGCTTTTTCCGGCCGCCGGCAGATACTCGCTCCGCAGTTCACTCGCGAAATCCTGAACAATCTGACTCATATAACCCGAACCCAATCCGCCTTTCATAATATTGACGGCGTTGGACGAAATTCTCACTTCGGCGGCTTCTGTTACCATCAACGCTTTTTCAAAGCCGGGCTGAATTTCCAGAATGATGTCCGCTTTGCCATCCGCAATCTGTTCCAATGCCGTTTCGTAGCGTTTCGACAAAGTGGTAAGTTGAAAATAGGACGAGGCCGCGATTTTTTCCGTCAATCGGCGGGACGAGGTGCTGTGGTCTCTGTCCACAACATCCACTTTGATATTCGTGATTTCCTGATTGGCAGCCCACGGGAAGACCAGGATGACCATCAATGGCAATGCAACCAGTATTTTAGGGATAAAGGAGTTGCGGAAAATTTGTTTGAATTCTTTTTGAATTAAATAGTTTAGCATAATTGTTTTGTATTCTTGGCC
>JAITXK010000120.1 GCA_031284765.1 Candidatus Symbiothrix sp. | reverse complement strand
ATGAAATTGAGGTCGCTGTAGAGATAACGATTGGTGGGCTTTAATTTGGAACCGGCAATCAGTTGCAGGATGATTTGGTCGAAATCATCGGCGAGATAAAAATCATCGGCAACTTGTTTACTCATTCCTGCTTTGGGAACGGATGAAACGCGGTCGATTCGAAGATTGCCGGCCGAATCAATCAACTCCAAATACAACGGCAAAAAAGGTTCCAAGCCGCTTTCATGAAACAAGGCGTTTTGAATTGTTATGCCCTTTTTATCGGTATTTTTCAATAGCGGAACATAGCGGCTGATTGAGTCTTGCAAACGCAATTTCCCATCATCATACAATTTCATAACGGCCGAAAGCGTCGCCGTTGCTTTGGTGACCGATGCCAAATCGTATAAATCGCTTGGCTGCACCGCATGCGTCCCGTCATAATCGAAGAAGCCGAATGAACGGTTATAGACCACTACCCCACCCTTCGCCACCAGCACCTGGCAACCCGGGAACGCTTTTTTATCCAAGCCTTCCTGCACAATGCCGGCAATTTTATTCAATATTTTTTCCGACATGCCCACTTCCTGCGGATGCTGGTAGGATAACCGTACCTTTTTAGTGGACAAACCGATTCCTTTCTCAAACAATCCCCGGATGCTTACCGGGAGTTTACCTTTCGCCGCAATTCCGCCCATAATGATTTCAGCGGCGGCCTTTTGCGCATCGTCCGTATTGTCATACGCCAAAACAACCGATTTCGCCGATAAAATGGGAGTTTTATATTTTTCTACTTGCTGCGGAGAAAGAAAAAAGCACAAATGCAATTCTGTTTGCTTAGACAAGGACTGCAAAGCGGTGTAATCATCAATTTTTTCCGAATGAATGGCGCAAATTACCGTAGTGTATGGTTTCAATTGCGATGCAAGAGCGGCTAAAGTTTCGGCATGATAAAAATCGAATGCATGGTACAAAGCCATCGTTGACTGAAAACAATTATCCGCACCTGCCCCCAACGAAACAACCGCAATCGTTCGCTTGCCCAAGCCTTGAATGGGAATCAATTCATTGTCATTTTTCAATAAAGTAACGACTTCATTTTGAGCAGAGGCATGGAAAAATAGAATCGCAAACAGGAATATCAGCCAATTAACCTTCATCATACGCATATTGTTCAACTTCTTTTACCCGCTTGAATAAATCGGAGGCAAACACCAAATCATTCAAATCCGGATTGGTAGAAGACATGATGTCGTTTTTAGTACCCTCCCACTCTTTGCAGCCTTCGTGAATAAAGACGATTTTTTCTCCGATATTCATGACCGAATTCATGTCGTGGGTATTAATCACGGTGGTCATATTGTATTCTATTGTCAAATCATGAATTAAGTCATCGATTAAAAGGGCGGTTTTCGGGTCTAACCCTGAATTGGGTTCATCGCAAAACAGGTATTTCGGATTCAGGGCGATGGCGCGTGCAATGGCTGCCCGCTTCATCATTCCCCCGCTGATTTCGCCCGGATAAAGATTGGCGGCTTCTTTCAAATTGACCCGTTCAAGACAAAAAAGCGCCCGTTTTTCGCGTTCTTTCCGGATTTCTTTCGTAAACATCGTCAACGGAAACATGACATTTTCGAGGACGGTCATCGAATCGAAAAGGGCAGAACCCTGAAACAACATGCCCATCTCGCGCCGGATGACTTTCAATTCCTTTTTTCCCATATTGGGAAGATTGCGGCCGTTGTATAAAATCTTGCCCGAATCGGGACGCAACAAACCGATGAGAATTTTCATGAAAACCGTTTTTCCCGAGCCGCTTCGCCCGATGATGAGATTGGTTTTCCCCGGGTCAAATGTCACGGAAATATCCTTGATGACTGCCTTTTCATCGAAAGATTTCAGTATATTTTGTACATTAATCATCAGCCTAACATTAATTGTGTCATTACCAAATCGACCGCTAAAATCATCACGCTACTCAGCACGACGGAATCGGTGCTCGCTTTTCCTACTTCCAATGCGCCGCCCTTGACATTGTAGCCGAAATAGGAGGCGACCGACACAATGATAAAAGCAAAAACCATTGACTTTTCAATGGAATAACCGATGTAATCGGGATTAAACCAGAATTGGATGCCGTATTCATATTTGGCCACCGTAATAATATCGGTCGCCCAGCCAATAAAATAGCCGCCTCCGATACCGAAAAACATACTGAAAATGACCAAAACAGGAATAAACAAGACAAACGCCGCTATTTTCGGAAGTATCAGATAGTTAGCCGAATTAACACCCATCATTTCCAGCGCATCAATTTGTTCGGTCACGCGCATCGTTCCCAATTCGGAAGCCACATTGGAACCAACTTTCCCCGCGAGAATCAAACACATGATGGACGAAGAAAATTCGAGCAAAATCACTTCGCGGGTAATATAACCAACGGTAAAATTGGGAATAATCGGCGATTTGATGTTCAGCGAAACCTGAATTGTCAACACCGCGCCGATAAAAATGGAGATGAAAATCACAATCCAAATGGAATCGACTCCCAGTTTATACATCTCCTTCATCGTTTGGCGAAAAAATTCACTCCAACGGTCCGGAACCGAAAACGTCCGGGACATCAGCCGCAAGTATTCGCCGAATTTTTGTAGGGTTTTTATCATGGGGGCAAAGGTAATGTTTTTTTGAGAAAAGGGCTAAATATTATTTCTGTGTAAATTCGTGTTTTCTATTTTATCCGTGTCCGATTTCGACTTTTCGGACAACTTTGTACCAATGACGAATCGCTTTGCTTTTTATGGTTAAAAACTTTACCTTTGCAAAAAAAATGAATGCAATGAAAAGTGTAGCGCAAAAAACTTCAACAATAAACAAGGATTTCAAAACATTAGCACTATTATGACTTACGACTTGGCAATCATCGGCGGCGGTCCCGCCGGCTACACCGCAGCAGAACTGGCCGGCAAAAACGGATTAAAAACGATCCTTTTCGAGAAAAACGCCCTTGGAGGCGTGTGTTTGAATGAAGGTTGTATTCCAACCAAAACACTGTTATATTCCGCGAAAGTGTATCATACGGCAAAAGATTCGGCCAAATACGGCATTGCTTGCGAGAATGTAAGTTGCGATTTATCAAAAATCATTGCACGAAAAAATAAAGTAGTCCGGAAATTAGTGGCGGGCATCAAGGCGAAAATGGTGGAAGCGGGAGTAGAAGTCGTGCAGGGAGTTGCCAGTCAAGTTCCAAACGGCACCGGCATCCAAATCCTTTGCAATGAACAAACGTATAACGCTAAAAAACTCATCCTTTGCACCGGTTCGGAAACCGTAGTACCACCCATTCCGGGATTGAAAGATACTGCCTTTTGGACGAGCCGCGAAGCATTGGATAACAAAGAAATTCCCGAATCGTTGCTGATTATCGGCGGGGGCGTTATCGGCATCGAATTTGCTTCGTTCTTTAATACTTTGGGTACTAAAGTGATTGTGGTGGAGATGATGGACGAAATTTTGGGCGGAATGGACAAGGAACTGTCCGAACTGCTGCGCAACGACTTAACGAAAAAAGGCATCGAATTTCATTTGAGTACCAAAGTAATTTCTGTCAACAATCATCAGGTGGAGATTGAAAAGGACGGTGAAAGACAGTTGTTGAACACAGCTCAAATCCTATTGAGCGTGGGTCGCCGGCCGCTGATTCCGGGATTGAAAGTCAATGAATTCATGCAAACAGACCACCCCTGCGTGTATGCTTGCGGCGATGTTACCGGATTCTCTTTGTTGGCGCATACAGCTGTTAGGGAAGCAGAAGTGGCAGTACATCATATCCTTGGCAAAAACGACCCGATGAGCTATAAGGCCATTCCGGGTGTTGTGTACACCTATCCCGAAATAGCAGGAGTGGGCAAAACCGAAGAGGTATTACAGAAAGACGGTATTCCTTATGCCGTTAAAAAACTGCCGATGGCTTATTCGGGACGGTTTGTTGCCGAAAACGAGCAAGGCAATGGCGTTTGCAAAGTCATTGAGGGAAAAGACGGGACAATTCTTGGCGTTCATATCCTGGGAAATCCCGCTTCGGAAATCATTGTGATTGCAAGTATCGCTATCGAAAAAGGCATGACGGCCGAAGAGTTGAAAGCAATGGTATTCCCCCACCCTACTGTTGGCGAAATTATTAAAGAAACTTTGTAGTGATATGTTAGATAAAAATTGTCGTATCGTCATTGCGAGGGCGAAGCCCGAAGCAAACCAGAAAGAATACACTCAAACAATACTGGATTGCTTCGCTCCGCTCGCAAAGACGTCAA
>JAITXK010000116.1 GCA_031284765.1 Candidatus Symbiothrix sp. | reverse complement strand
CAGCACCAGAACCTGCAAGGATTTGATATAACCAAAGCTAAAATGCAGGGGCTAAAACCTGCAAAAAGTAATAATAACTAAAACATTTATGTCATGAAGAAAATGATTTTTATTCTTCTTGTTTGGCAGTCAATGACTGCGTTCGCTCAATTTAGTGATAACTTCAACGACGGCTTGTTTACGAGCGGGGCCGGTACAAATCGTGAAGTGAATTGGAGTGGCGATGTATCCGAATTTATGGTCAATTCATCGTTACAGTTGCAACTCAATTCGAGTGCAGAACATTCGCCTGTTCAGTTAAGAACGGCTTCTTCCCGGTTAGTCCATACCTGCTGGACGTTTTATGTGAAAATGAGTTTCAACCCTACAAACGGAAATTACACGCAAGTGTATCTGGCAAGCGATGATGCCAATTTAAGCGCTGCACTCAACAGCCTTTCTATCCGAATCGGACATACGGATGATAATCTTTGCTTATTTCAATCCGTCGCAGGTAGTTCCGGAAAACTATTAATTGAAGGAACTAAAAAACGATTGGATAAATCGACTGTCGCTTTGAAAGTAAAAGCTACGTTGGACAATTCCGGCGTTTTTAGTCTGTATTCACAATTAGACGGGGAAACTGAATTTGCATTGGAAGGTAGCTGCGTTCTCAGTACTATTCCTGCAAGTCAATGGTTTGGAATCATCTGCAATTTTTCGTCATCCAACAGCAATAAATTTTATTTCGATGACTTTGTGGTCAACGAATTGGATGCCAACGATAATCCAGATACTGACATTGATTTGAAACCCAGTCTCGATTCATTGGATGTTGTAATCAACGAAATATTATTCAATCCTCCCACAGGCGGAGAAGAATATGTCGAATTATACAACCGGTCGGAGAAAACTATTGATTTGCGTTCCATCAGCTTGGCAACCCGCAAAACCGATGGATCGCTCCAATACATTCACCCCATAACGACTGAGGAAACACTGTTGCCTCCCGAAAATTATGTGTTGGTTACAAAAAACAGAACAGCGGTTTGCCAATTTTTCCAATGCCGGGACGAAGCGCTTTGCGTTGAACCTGCAAGCATGGCGGCATTAAACAACACAGGCGGTTGCCTGGTCGTCCTGAATAATACCAACAGTGAAATCATCGACCAGTTCTATTTTTCGGAATCGCTACATTCCCAAGGAGTTTCTCCCAAAAAAGGCGTAGCTTTGGAACGCATTTCGTTTGAAAATCCAACGAATGAAGCCTCTAATTGGGCTTCCGCATCCTCGCTTAGCGGAAATGGGACTCCCGGATACCGCAATTCTCAATCCGCTACTACAGGAATCACGAAAGTCAACAAAAACGTTATTCAAGTGGAATATCCCAAACAAAAGGGAGAATCGTATCTAATTAAATATCAATTGGATAAAGCAGGTTATAATTGCCGTCTGTTTATTTACGATGCATTGGGACGAAAAGCACAGACTTTAAGCCATAACGACTTATTAGGTCATGAAGGATTTATTCCGTGGAATGGAACAGGCGCCGGCAACCGTCGTCTGCCTGCAGGCGTGTACATCATTTATTTGGAGATTTTCGATATGGAAGGACAGGTACAGCAATTCAAATTGCCGGTCGTTGTGCAATAACTATACGGTCTTTTCCCAAAATATCTTGAATTAATTCAACCGACCGATAGCCTTTTTGGCGAAGCATTCCGGCTACGGCTTGGCCAAAAAGGCAACCGGTCTCAAAAAACAACAAACCGTCCACTTGCAAAAATTTCAATCCCATATCGGCAATGCGTTCGTAGAACAGCAAAGCTTGGTCTTCCGGCACAAACAAGGCCTGATGCGGTTCATACTCCAGCACATTGGCCGACATACCGGCTTTTTCCGACGGCACAATATACGGCGGATTACTGACGATAACGGAAAACAGTAGGCGGTAGGCGGAAGACACAAAATTATCGGCAAGAATGTCTTGCTGAATAAATTCAATGTTTACCTTGTTTATATTGGCATTTCGACGAGCGACGTCCAAGGCTTTTTCGGAAATGTCCAGGGCGTGGATTGTGGCAGCGGGTAAATGTTTGGCCAAAGCGATGGCAATACAGCCGGAGCCTGTTCCGACATCTAAAATTGCCCCGTTCGTTTTTCCGTTTTTTATTTGCCTTTGAATAATATGCTCAACCAATTCCTCCGTTTCAGGACGTGGAATTAATACATTTTCATCCACTTGGAACGGCAGACCGTAAAACTCAGTCTCACCCAAAATATACTGAACAGGTCGAAAACGTTTCAATTCTTCCGTAATCTCTTGTATCCGCTCCGTTTCTTTTGCCGATAATTGTCTATCTTTGTCGCGCAAAAGCGATTGCTTATCGACACAACACACCGATTCGAGAATCAAATAACGCATGGATTTGATTTCGGAAGCAGGGTAAAAGCCCTGTAATTGCTCTTGTAGATAGTATAAAGCGGTTTGCATAAGGTCAAAAATATAGATTAATATCTAAAAATATATAAATATCAAACGACTTGGCAAATTTAGTCAAAAATGTTCCTACTTTTGTAAGTCAAAAGTTTTTTAATAATTGTTTAGAATGTATTTGAAAAACGGCTTATCTATTTTATTGGTTTCTTTACTCTTCATAAGTGTTACTTCTTGTTTGGGAGATGAAGAAGAAATAGAAAAAATCACCAGCGCAGACGCGCAAATTACGGCTTTTTCGTTATTGCACGATTCCATTCCTGCCTTGTCTAAAACGGTATTTACTATTGACCAAGCGAACGGACTCATTTTCAATCACGATTCCCTGCCATTTGAGACGGTTTTGTACGATTCCATTAAATTACAGTACACTGCCGGCAGCGAATTGGCAATGAATATAAAAGTCTTATACGGCGAAACACCGGTTTGGAGAACAAGCGGAGATTCGGTG
>JAITXK010000066.1 GCA_031284765.1 Candidatus Symbiothrix sp. | reverse complement strand
GATGCTTTTTGTCCCGCCGCAGTCATCGAGAAAGACGGCGTCAAGGCGCTTTCTTCTGCTGAAGAGTTGTACGAAACCTGTCAATACGTTTCCCTGCATATCCCTGCAACGGATGAAACCAAGAACTCAATTAACTTTGCCATCCTCAATCGCATGCCGAAAAAAGCCGTGCTAATCAATACGGCACGCAAAGAAGTCATCAACGAAAGCGAGTTGGTAAAGTTGATGGAAGAACGTCCCGACTTCTGCTATCTGACGGACATTCAACCGAAAAATCACGGCGAAATGTTGGAGAAATTTCCGAAACGTTATTTCTCTACACCGAAAAAGATGGGCGCGCAAACTGCCGAAGCCAACAACAATGCGGGCATTGCGGCTGCCAACCAAATCGCGGATTTTCTTTTGAACGGGAATACCCGGTTTCAAGTGAATAAATAAGGCCGGCAATACCCGTCGAAGCATAGCATGAATCTAAAATTACGCTTGACCGTTCTGCAGTTCCTCGAATTTTTCATTTGGGGTTCGTGGCTGATTTCATTCGGAAACTACCTGTTCCATTTGGGCATGGGCGACAAAATCGGAACCTTGTTTGCCACGACGGGCATCGCCTCGTTCATCATGCCCACCCTGGTGGGAATTATCGCCGACCGTTGGCTGAATGCGGAGAAATTGTTGGGTATTCTGCATCTCTTGGGCGCCGGTTGGTTCTTCCTGGCATCGCAAGCCGTAACATTCAACCAAATCTATCTCTATATGTTCCTGAATGCCCTGGTGTTTATGCCCACCATCGGATTAAGTTATTCGGTTTGTTACAGCATTATGGCGAGGCATAAGATGAACCTCGTCAAAGATTTCCCGCCGATTCGTGTTTGGGGAACGGTGGGTTTTATTGTTGCCATGTGGATTGTCAATTTAGCGGGGTGGGGCGAAAATTCGAAACAATTGTGGTTGGCTGGTGCATCGGCGTTGGTATTGGGCGTTTATTCGTTTACACTGCCGCCGTCGCCTCCCGCCAAGGCGCAAAAAGGCAGTTCGCTGATGTCGGTTTTGGGTTTGGACGCCTTGATTCTATTGAAGGAAAAGAAGATGGCTATCTTCTTCCTGTTTGCCGTATTATTGGGCGTTTGCCTGCAAATTGCCAATTCCTACGGCAGCGCTTTTTTGGGAAGTTTTGCCTCCGCTTATCCCGATGCCTTCGCGGTAAAATACAACAATATCTTTTTGTCTATTTCTCAAATTGCGGAAGCCTTATTCATTCTGGTCATTCCCTTTTTCATGCGCAAATTCGGCATTAAAACGGTCATGTTGATGAGTTTGGGTGCATGGGTATTGCGTTTCGGCCTGTTCGGCATCGGCAATCCGGAGGGCGCCGGCATGATTTGGCTGACTTTATCCATGATTATGTACGGTATGGCTTTCGATTTCTTCAACATCGCCGGTTCGTTGTTTATTGAAAAGGAAACGCCCGCCAAATTCCGTTCCAGTGCACAAGGCCTGTTGATGATGGTTACCAGCGGGTTGGGCGCGATTGTCGGCAATTACGGGGCGGAGGCGGTAGTCAACTATCATACCGTTGATAAAAATCAGGTGGATTGGCCCGCTTGCTGGTTTATTTTCGCGGGATATGCCTTGGTGGTTGGTATTTTGTTTGCTGCGTGTTTTAAAAGGAACGCTGAGAACGCGGATGACGCGGGTTCCATCATCATCAATTAAACAAATCATCCAGCATGGCCGGCGAAAGGTCGATTTCCTCCTCGTTTTCGCTATCCGAATTACTGCAAGGGTCGCCGTATTTTCCGGGAACGGAAAATGATTCTGCCGGCGAATAACCTAAACTCGCATCGGCAAATACTTTTTTGAGGAAGATTCCCATGACGGGCAAAGCGGCTCTCGCCCCCTGTCCCTCACTCATCGAATTGAAGTGAATGTCGCGGTCGTCGCCACCCACCCAACAACCCCCTACCAGAGACGGAGTGAAGCCCATAAACCAGGCGTCGGAATTGTTTTGCGTGGTACCGGTTTTTCCGCCCATCGGTGCGGTTATGCCTTGTCGGGAACGCATGCCGACGCCTGTTCCACCGTCCATCACGCTCCGCAACATGCTTAACATTTTATATGCGGCGTTTTCCGTAATGACCTGATGGAGTTGCGGCGTAAATGTAGCAATGATATTGCCATTTTTATCTTCAATTTGGGTAACAAATAAAGGCTCTACCCGCATCCCGCCGTTGGAAAACGCGGAATATCCCGAAACCATTTCTTTGATGCTCACCTCGCAAGGACCTAAGCACAGGGCAGGCACGGCATCAATCGGTTCGGAGAAGCCGTAAGCTTCGATGAGTTTGCGTTTGAATGCCCGCGGGCTTAGCTCTTTCATCAAATAGGCCGTTACCCAGTTGTCGGAGTTCTGCAATCCCCACCGGAGGGTAACCATTTCGTTGATATGTGCTTTTACCGTATTTTTCGGCGTGTACGGCCGTCCCAAATCGTCGTATAAAGTTTGTTCGACGTGCATCACTTCGTTGCAGGGAGTAAATCCGCTTTCCATGGCCAAGGAATAGAGAAAAGGTTTGATAGTTGAACCGACTTGCCTTTTTCCCAAACTGACCATGTCGTATTGAAAATATTTGTAATCAACGCCGCCCACGTAGGCTTTTACCGCTCCCGAATGGATGTCCATCGCCATAAAACCGGTACGCAAAATGGTTTTCATATACCGAATGGAATCTATCGGGGACATAATCGTATCTTTCAGTCCGAGAGGAGAATATATTTGCATTTCCTGCGGCGTGTTGAAGATGGCGCGGATTTGTTGGTCGGAAATATCTTCTTGCTTTAACAGGCGGTACCGTTCGCTTTGCTTCATCGCACGGTTCATGATCTTTTCCAAGTCTGTTTGCGACAAATTGTGCGAGTAAGGGGAGGTTGGACTGTTGGCTTTTTCCCTGAAAAAAGCCGCTTGCAGATAACCGCTGACGTGTTCGCTGACGGCTTGGTCGGCATAATTCTGCATGCGGGAATCGATGGTAGTGTAAATCTTCAGGCCATCGGTATAAATATCGTAATGAGAGCCGTCCGATTTTTTGTTTTTATGGCACCATCCGTACAAAGGATTGGTTTCCCATGCCAACGAATCGTCTGCAAATTTGTATTTGTTCCAGGTGGGATACTCTTTGCGGTTGGGTTTTTTTGCCGTCATCATCATCCGCAGGTATTCCCGAAAATAGGGAGCAACCCCTTCTTTGTAGTCCACCCGATGGTAACGGGTAACCAAGGGCAAGGCTTTGAGCGAATCACATGCTGCCCGGGAAAGATAATGGTTGTTACACATTAAATCCAACACGACATTGCGCCGTCCCTGCGTTCTTTCCACCCGTTTCAATGGATTATAATACGCGGAATTTTTACACATCCCGATTAAAGTGGCGGCTTCTTCGATGGAAACATCTTTCGGCAGTTTCCCAAAATACACCCAACAAGCAGTTTGTATGCCTACGGCATTGTAGAGAAAATCGTACTTGTTGAGATACATGTTGATGATTTCTTCTTTGGTATAAAAACGTTCCAGTTGAACGGCAATTACCCACTCGATGGGTTTTTGGAAGGCGCGCTCAATGGCCGTTGTGGCGTGTTCGGTGTATAATTGCTTGGCCAACTGTTGGGTAATGGTGCTTCCCCCGCTCTTTTGTCCGGCAAAAACGTATTTTACCACTGCCCGCACCAGCGCATAGACATCAATGCCCGAATGTTCCCGAAAGCGGACATCTTCCGTAGCAATCAAAGCCTGCACAATGGAGGGTGAAAGTCCCTGGTAATTCACATAAATCCGGTTTTCTTTTTGTTGGGAATACGTCCCCATAATCTGCATATCCGCCGAAACGATTTGAGAAGCGTATTTATTGATGGGGTTTTCCAAATCGGCCACCGGAGGCATGTAGCCAATCCATCCGCGGGCAATCATGAAGAAAAATAAAACCGTAAAGGCGATGAAACCGCCGAATGAAATCCAAAACCATTTGATAATCTGTTTCTGCAAGACAGTACGCTTTTTAGCCATAGTGATTGTTATTGAAATAGTTGCTGGAGGAGTTCCGTCAATGCGTTGCCGGTCAATTCTTTTTGTACAATTTTACCTTCCGGGTCGATTAATATTGCGGAAGGTATGCCGTGAATATCATAGAGCTGCACGGGCGTTGACTGCCAAAAGGCGCAATCGGACATCTGCGGCCAAGGAATCTGCAATTGATGGATGCCTTTTTTCCATGCCTCTTCGTTTCGGTCTAAAGAATAACCGATAATTTCAAAATTTTTATCCTTATATTGATTGTATAATTCAATCAAATGCGGCATTTCCTTGCGGCAGGGTGGACACCAACTCGCCCAGAAATCCAATAAAACATACTTGCCTTTGCCCGCATAATCCGATAATTTGATTTCTTTGCCTTCCGGCGATTTGGAAACAATTTCCTGGTACGACGTGCCGGGAGCGGTCAGTTTCATGCGTTCCAAGCGGATAACGGCCGAAGCATAGATTTTTGTTTCCTGAAATTCGGGGCCGGCTTTCGATAAGATCGTTTCCAACTGTTCGATGCTCAACCTTCTTTGTCCCCAAGACGTGCGGGTAAAAACGGCTTGTCCGATGGAGTCGTTGATGTGATTTTCGAAAAAGCGGGCGTAGGCGGCTTTTACTTTTTCGTATTGGGCGTCCCATTCGTCATCCAGCACTTTTTCCAGGGCGGGGGAAAGAATATTTTTGACTTCCGCAGTATCGTACAATGCACTGATAGCATTTAAAATTGCTTCACTATCCAACGCTTTTTGGTAGGTTGAATCCTGTTGCGCTTGAAGATTGGCACACCAGAACGGGATAAGCAGGCATATTAGAATCTTTTTCATATCTATGATGTTTTGAACATTGAGTCGCAAAATTACATGAAATTTTCGAGAATTCAAGCGCGAGCAATAAAAATCAGGATCACATCATCTCGATAGTTTGAAATTGTAAAATAAAAAGTATAAAGAAGGGGTTTGGTATCTATTATGATAATCCAAAAAAGGTTGAACAAAGTAAATTGAGAGCTGAAGTTGGTTGTATTGTTGACGCCGTTGACAATAATCTGATGGATAAATTAAAGGAAAAATATCAGGTAAAAACAGTACCGGAAGAAAATTGTCTTGTTGTGGAATTTCCGTTCAAAGGCAGTTTCTCCATACTGGTGGGCATGATAAAAGTATATCCGGTGATAGAAAAATATATCACTGAAAATAATTATCAAGATGGACCTATTATGGAAATATATGACGTTCCAAATAAAAAAATAATTTATCGGAAGTTCATCACCGCCTTTTATTTCCAATAATATACGCCACAAATCCAACCACAATCACTATCCAGCCCGTCAGCAAAGACGCATTGGATTGCAACCATTGCACGAAAAACGGAACAATCAACACGACTGCCCCAATTAACACCAAAATAAGTCCTCCGTTGTGTAATAAAAATTTCATGGCGCAAATTACAACATTTTTTGCTAAAT
>JAITXK010000032.1 GCA_031284765.1 Candidatus Symbiothrix sp. | reverse complement strand
ATAACGGCCCGGACGACCGTTGGATATATCCTGCGGATGCATCCTATCGCAACGAAACAAAAGGCGCTTACGTGCTGACCAACACCCATCAAGGCTGGGGCTATACCGGCAATATAACGATTCGCAGCACACCCGCCAAAGATTTAAATCTGATGCTGGCCTATACGCATACCGAATCACGTGAAATCAGCGGGATGCCGAGCAGTACGGCCTCATCGGCATGGTCGAAAGTCCCATCGGTGAACGGGCCGAATTTCAGCCGGTTGGAACGTTCACAATATGTAACTCCCGACAAACTCACCGGCTCGTTGATGGTTCGCATTCCCTATTTGAAAAACCGTCTTTCGACCGATATCGGACTGTTTTACGCGGGATATTCGCCCTATTCCTACAGTTATATTTACAGCAATGACATCAATAACGACGGCATAACCAATGATTTAATCTATATTCCAAAAAACAAAAACGAAATTGCTTTCAAAACAGCGCAAGACGCCAATTTATTTTGGCATTTTCTCGAAAACGACCGCTATCTGAGCCGTCACAAAGGTCAATATGCCGAAGCATTCGCGGTAAATGCACCTTGGATGCACCGTTTCGATTTGAAAATTGTCCAGAACTTCTCCATCAAATCAGGAAACAACACGAATACCCTGCAAGTGAGTGTCAATATTTTGAATGTTGGCAATTTGCTGAACAGCACGTGGGGACTCTCTCAACAGATGTTAATGCCTGCCAATGGAAAGATTTTAACTTATAACAAAGACGATAAGACCTATTCATTCTTCAGTCAGAATAAAATTGACAGGGCTTTTGCGAACGATCGAGATGTTTCTCAAACTTGGAAATTGCAGGTGGGGGTGCGGTATATTTTCCATTAGTGACAAAGTTTATTTCAATTTTTTCATCAACTCATGAATGGAAGAGGCCGCCTCAAAATCCTCACTGGCAATCGCTTCATTCAACTCTTTTTGAAGTTCTTCCATATTCAGTGCATCCTTGCTGATTTTGGTTTTCTTTTCGGGAAGCGGATGTTCTTCATCCCAACCGTCATCTTCGTCCATTACAACACCGACTTCGTCCATGATTTCATCGGCTATATAAATAGGAGTATTGTTGCGGACGGCTAAGGCAATGGCATCGGAAGTGCGAGCATCCATCTGAAACGTTTTTTCTCCCGTATTAAAAATCATTTCGGAATAGAAAATGCCCTCCTGGTATTTGTAGATGTTGATTTGTACCAATTTTACATGCAGTTTTTGAGCAAAGGCAATGAACAAATCATGCGTTAAAGGGCGGGGAGGATTCAGTTTTTCCAAATAAATGGCGATGGATTGGGCTTCGGGAGTACCGATAATAACCGGCACTCTCCTGTTTCCCTCCATTTCTGCTAATATCAGGGCGTAAGCGCCTGCTTGTACCTGACTGAATGTAATGCCTAAAACCTGTAATGCAATCATATTGTTTAGTCTCTCCTGCCCAAATAAATCATGATGTAATATATCAAGGTTGCCAACGAATTCAGTGCGGCAATTACATACGTGTAGGCTGCTGCTTTCAAAGCGCCTTCGGCTGCAGCATGATTGCGCGAAGTGGTGATTCCGGTTCGATTCAACCAAGTCAAAGCCCGCAAACTGGCGTTGATTTCGACCGGCAAGGTGATGAAACTGAACAGGGTGGTCATCGCAAACAACGCAATGCCCGTCAATAATACGGGAGCGCCTGCTTTGGGATTGGAGCCAATCAATAACATTCCTCCCAATAAAATCCAGGTTACCCACCGGGAAGCATAGCTAACCACCGGCACCAAGGCCGAACGCATTTTCAAAGGGGCATAAGCTTGTGCGTGTTGCAATGCGTGACCGGTTTCGTGAGCCGCCACCGCCGCCGCAAAAACATTGCTGCTGCTGTAAATAGCTTCACTCAAACTGATGGTTTTATTGCTTGGGTTGTAATTGTCGGTCAAAACGCCATTGGTTGCAACCACTTTTACATCGTAAATTCCACTTTCGGATAACATTCTTTCTGCCACGTCTTTTCCGGTTAAACCGTTGTCGAGCGGAATTTGAGAATATTTTTTCTCTTTCCGTCGTAAATTACTTGATACCAACCAACTTGCTAATGCAATACCAATAAATAAAATCCAGTAAATAGCCATTTTAATTCAATTTTAAATTCAAAACTAATTGTCATAAGATTGCGAGGTTCGCCCGCGATCCATTCTGATACAGCAAATATTGCGCCAAACGGCTTAATCTTCCCGATAGCGGACGATTGTCTGCGCTCTGTCAGGGCCGACGGACACAATTTTAATATTGACGCCCAATTCGGCTTCCAGAAATGACAAATAGGCATTAAATTCTTCCGGAAACTCGTCTTCCGAGTGCATCTTTGTCATATCGGTTTGCCAGCCGGGCAATTTCACCCAAACGGGCTGTACGGAGTCGTTGATTTCAAAGGGGAAATCGGCAGTTTCTTGTCCGTCAATTTCATAAGCCACGCAGGCTTGAATGGTTTCAAAGGTGTCAAGCACATCGCTTTTCATCATGATGAGTTGGGTAACGCCGTCAATCATAATGGCGTAACGCAAAGCAACCAAATCAATCCAGCCGCAACGGCGCGGGCGGCCGGTTACGGAGCCGTATTCAAAGCCCAAATCACGGATTTGCTGTCCGGTTTCGTCCGACAATTCCGTTGGGAACGGGCCGCTTCCCACGCGGGTACAATATGCTTTGAAGATGCCATATACTTCGCCGATTTTGGACGGAGCCACCCCTAAACCGGTGCAAGCGCCCGCACAAATTGTATTGGAAGAAGTTACATACGGATAGGAACCGAAATCAATATCCAGCATGGTGCCTTGAGCGCCTTCGGCCAAGACTTTCTTGCCCTCGTTTAAGGCTTTGTTGATAAAATGGTCGCTGTCGATGCGGCGGAAACGCCGGATGGATTCCAAACCGGCCAGCCATTCTTTTTCCAGTGAAGCCAAATCATATTCGTAGTGCAGCTGATGCAATAATGCTTCGTGGCGGGCAATGGCGCGTTTGTACTTTTCTTCAAAATTGTAATCCAAATCACCGATACGCAAGCCGTTACGGCTCACTTTATCGGTATAAGCAGGCCCGATGCCTTTGCCGGTGGTTCCGATTTTGTCGTTGCCTTTTTGAGATTCGTAGGCGGCATCCAGCAAACGGTGGGTCGGCAAAATCAAATGCGCTTTTTTAGAGATATACAGGCGTTGCGTTAAATCGTGCCCCGTGGCCTCCAATGATTCGACTTCCGCTTTGAAAAGTGCGGGGTCCAACACTACTCCATTGCCAATAATATTGATTTTTCCGCCTTGAAAAATGCCCGACGGAATGGAGCGAAGTACATATTTTTGTCCTTCAAATTCGAGTGTATGTCCGGCATTCGGCCCGCCTTGGAACCGGGCGACAATATCGTATCCGGGGGTTAATACATCTACTACTTTGCCTTTGCCTTCATCTCCCCATTGTAAACCTAATAATGTGTCTACTTTCATTGATATACTTAATTTTTATTTGATTTAGATTGTTGTTTTTTTAAGTTGCGGGCGCAAATATTACAGATTCCGAAAATATAAAGATTATAGTAAACAGGTGTAAATTGTTTGATTTTCTTGTTTTGAATCAGTGTTTTCAATTCCGCATCTTTATATTCCACCACTTTATTGCAGGATGTGCAAATCAGGTGATGATGAACCTCATTGTTGTAAGCTCGTTCGTAAAAAGACAAATTCTGACCGAATTGATGTTTCAGCACCAAACGGCAGTCCAATAAGAGTTGCATGGTATTATAAAGCGTAGCCCGACTCACCCGGAAATTGCGGTCGGTCATTGCTTCATAAAGGGAGTCCATATCGAAATGTTTCGGATCGGAATAAATCAAATCTAAAATAGCGTATCGTTCCGGCGTTTTTCTGCACTTATGCGCAGTTAGATATTCATCAAATTTTTGCTTGACAAGTTCTCTTAATTTATTTTCTTTGTCCATTACTAACGATTCTTGCATCAGCGAGCAAAGTTAGCATTTTAAATTGAGAATTTCAATATTACTCGGTCAATTACTTTCGTGCAAAGACATTTGATTCAATTCTTCAATACAGTTCCGTAACACACGGAGAAGTTTAGCCTGCAGCATGGTATTGGACGAAGTAATCAAGGTGGAGTATTTAATTTGAGACTCCAACTGCTTCTTTTGAGCAAGGCAAACGGCAGGATTATTTTTCAAAATGATAGGCATTTCGTTGCAAAGCCAAAGTTGTGTGATTGCCATATCATCATATTCATAATGGATGCAGGCGGTATCAATACTCAGCAAAGAATAATACACGGAGAAAGAAGTCCTCGATTCACTTTCGCCGGTTATCACTATCTTTTCGATCTGTTTCAGGAGTTGTGTCAATTCGATGTACAGCAACTGTAAATCGTCATTGCTGATAAATTTCAAATCATAATAATATTTTATTTTTTTGATCAATTTACTAAATATATTATCATCGACAACACAGACAATTTTAGGCAGATGGGATACATAATTTACCAAATCCTGATGCAAAGTTTTGATTGCCGGCGGTAAAAGAATATCGGAGAAAGAAGTTCCGAACGGAATTTGATTCTGCTGATGCAAAAACAACGCATATTCGAAACGGAACAGATTTTCAAACGAGAAAAATTTAAAGGGGAAAGAAGTCAAAGCCATTGTAATAAGCACTTTTTTGGACTGTTGATAGATTTCTTTCAGCAAAGAAATACTGTTGGTCAGCATTTCCTCATACATAGCCACTGCTTCCTGAGAGGGATTTGCCATCATGCTTAAGAAGATATAGTTAGCTTCTTGGGTATCCATAAGTTCGTCGATAGAGAACTTCAAGTCTTTGGCTATTAAAGACACTTCTTCCAAAGTAAAGGATATTTCACCTCGCATCCGCCGGTAAACCGACTCTTTGCTAATATTCAACTCATCTTTTAAATAATCAATAGGTTTCAGATGTTTAGGTACTTTTGATAAAATTTTTTTAATCAACAACTCGTTCATTTTTTGCATAATCTATCTCTAACTATTATAAAATATATTCATTCTTCAGTCTACTTTTAGTAGCACTTTGAGGGACTGCAAAGATCACAAGAATAAATTATTATTTAATTATTTGATAAGAATTAAAAATACCAATATCAAACAAAATTAAGAAGTAAATTTATCAGACATGAGGTATTTCAAAACAAGAAATTTCTTTTTGTCAAAATAAAATCAATCAAAAAATTCACTTGTCATTTTTCGTAAGAATGGCTTTGTATTCATACGCGCCCAAGTCGGGGCCTTGGTCCAAGAAACGATCATTCCCTTTCATATCGTAAGGAATTTCTTGGGAAATAAGAACATTTGCGACATTTTTTGCCGGAGAAAGTGAATCCAGTCGAAAATCATAAAACAAATTGTCAGAATTGGTAATTTGAAATTTCGGGTCAATATGAATCAGGCAATTCACTAATTGTGCCTCAATATTCGGATCATTCGGGTCATCGTTTGTTGCATTTTTATTCGGAATGATGCAATTTTGAAAGTAAGCGTGCACATTTTCGTCCTCTTCAATTCGAATATCCGAAGCCGAACCTTGTCCCCAAATAATACTATTGTAGAAATCGGCCTGTTCCACCGGATAAATAACCGGTTCGCTGCCATCCAACTGATCATACGTTGCCAATATTTGTACTGTTTCGTTATTGGAATTACCCCAGCCTGCTTCCTGATTACTCATATAATAATTGGCAATTGTGCAATGAAGAAAGCGGTAACGGCCACCAATCAGACGCAAAAGGGCATATCGGGCGTTAGAAAATTCACAATTTCCTGCTTCGATATTGCAATTGACCGCATTGAATAAAACGCCTTTAAAATTAGTCAGGATGACATTATTTAATTTCATTTTGGAGCGGGAAGGATCGGAAGGTTGGAAATCGAAGCCGTATTGTCCGTTGCGGATCGTTACATATTCCAATTCATTGTCATAACTGTCGGATTCAAAACGGATGCCTTCCCATTGTCCCGGCACGTGGTCATAAGGAATATCAGCATAGCTATCGAAGCGGTCGCCCCGGATCAGGATTGGTTTTTCTAATGTTCCTTTCGCCGTCACACGCCCCTTGACAATCATTTTGGCATTGTTGTGCATATAAAAGGTAGCACCCTCCTCTATTTGCAAAGTTTTGCCGGCTTCCACCACCAAACTGTCGTAAATGAGGTAAGGTATTCGATTACTCAAAACCGTATCTTCGGTAATAAAAT
>JAITXK010000181.1 GCA_031284765.1 Candidatus Symbiothrix sp. | reverse complement strand
GCCATGTATTGGTATTTCCGTTTCTTGAAATTCTCTAATTCTTCGGGCAAATCGCTTTCCACCCAACATGCTTTGTACAGATTCAAGGCTTCCCAGCGGCATTGTGCACCGTATTCGTGCAGCAAGCGATATTGGATGACTTCAAACTGCAACTGTCCCACTGTGCCGATAATTTTTCGTCCGTTGTATTGATTGGTAAACAATTGCGCAACGCCCTCGTCCATCAGTTGGTCGATGCCTTTGGTCAGTTGCTTGGTTTTCATCGGGTCGGCATTTTCGATGTACTTGAACATTTCGGGCGAAAAACTCGGCAAGCCTTTGAAGTGCAGGATTTCGCCGGAAGTCAGCGTGTCGCCGATTTTGAAGTTGCCGGTATCGGGTAATCCGATGATGTCGCCTGCATAAGCTTCATCAACTGTTTCCTTTTTCTGAGCCATGAAAGCGGTTGCCTGACTGAATTTCATCCATTTATCATGACGGATATGCCGGTAATTGACGTTGCGGTCAAACTTCCCCGAACAGATTTTCAGGAAAGCAATGCAACTCCGGTGATTCGGGTCCATATTGGCGTGAATCTTGAAGATGAAGCCGGAAAACGGGTCTTTTTCGGGAACAACCGTGCGCTCTTCCGCTGTGACCGGACGGGGCGACGGCGCAATCCGAACAAAACAATCCAACAACTCCTTAACGCCAAAATTGTTCAAGGCCGAACCGAAGAAGACAGGCGCCAAATCGCCCCTTAAATACTTGTCCACACTCTCCAATCCTCTCCCTTTGGAGTTAGAGGGGGCCTCAGGATAAACGCCCTCAATGAGTTCGAGGTCGGCCCGAAGTCTTTTTGCCAAGTCTTCCCCAATCTGCGCATCCAATTCCTGACTGCTCAAATCGTTGATTTGTACCGATTCGGTAATGGTTTGTTTGCTCGGAGTATATAAATCCAACTTTTCTTCGTAAATATTGTAAACGCCTTTGAATTTATCGCCCATCTCAATGGGCCAACTTAAAGGGCGGACGTGTATTTGCAATTCCTGTTCCAATTCATCAAGCAAATCGAAGGGGTCTTTCCCAACCCTGTCCATCTTGTTGACGAAAATCATGACCGGTGTTTTGCGCATCCGGCAGACCTCCATCAGTTTGCGGGTTTGTGCTTCCACCCCTTTGGCAATATCGACCACGATGATTACGCTATCCACCGCCGTTAAAGTGCGATAAGTATCTTCTGCAAAATCCTGGTGCCCCGGTGTATCTAATATATTGATTTTATAGCTGTTATAATCGAATCCCATGACGGAAGTTGCCACAGAGATACCGCGTTGTTTCTCGATTTCCATCCAATCAGATGTCGCCGTTTTCTTTATTTTATTGGATTTAACTGCTCCCGCCACGTGAATAGCTCCTCCGAAAAGCAACAGTTTCTCGGTCAATGTGGTTTTACCGGCATCGGGGTGGGAGATAATGGCAAAAGTACGCCTGCGCTGTATTTCGTTTGTCAGTTCGCTCATTGAATTTTAATTTGTGTGCAAAAGTACAAAATATTTAGAAAATATCCGTGTTCGTTATTTTTGTATTATTCAAAATACAAAAATAGCATAAAATTGTATTCTATAAAATACAAAATAAAAATGTGCTCTATAATGATTTAAAAATCAATTAGTTATGAATATTGTATTTTAAAGAATACAAAATAATTAAAAATTGTATTGTATAAAATACAAATAATCCGTATCTTTGCATTGTGTATAATACAATGCTTATATTTTAATCGTAAAATAGTATGGAACAACTGTTTACAACATTTTATCGTCATTTGGATAATACAGATGAGCGTTTTTCTCGCTATCTGATTCCCGAAATCCGTTGGAATAATCGACTGATTGGTATCCTGGGTGCGCGAGGTTGCGGTAAAACAACCTTGTTGTTGCAGTATATCAAAACTACGTATGGCATCAGACCCGAAAATGTACTATATGCAAGTTTGGATAATATCTGGTTTTCGACCCATACTTTATACGACTTGGCCAACCGGTTTTATTTGCTTGGAGGAAAAATTTTGTTTTTGGACGAAGTGCATAAATACGCCAATTGGTCTATCGAAATCAAGAATATTTACGATGATTTCACAGATATGAAGATTGTATTTACCGGTTCATCCATACTGAATATTTTTAAATCATCAGGCGATTTGAGCCGGAGAGCAATTTATTATATGCTTCACGGCATGTCGTTTCGGGAATATTTAATTTTTGAAGGTTTGTTGGATAAATCCTTTAAAGCATTTACGCTCAACGAAATACTGACTAATCATGTAAGCATTGCACAGGAAATGAATCGCAAAATCAAACCAATTCCGGCATTCAAGGATTACCTGAAAAATGGTTATTATCCTTATTATAAGGAAGATAAAGAAAGTTATCACGAGCGGGTTTTGCAGATATTCAATACCATTATTGAAACCGATTTGCCGATTGTGGAGAATATTGATATCTATTCTATCGGAAAAATAAAGAAACTGTTTTACATTCTTTCGAGTTTAGTGCCGTTTACGCCCAATATTTCCAAATTGAGTGCGGAAATAGATGTTACCCGAATCAGTTTAATGAATTATTTACAGTATCTCAATAAGGCTCAGGCAATTATGACCCTCGAAAAGGCCGCCAACGGCATGAGTAAATTGGTGAAACCGGAGAAAATTTTTCTACAGAATACCAATTATATATATGCTCTCAATGCTGAGAAAGCCGATATAGGCACGATTCGTGAAACATTCTTTCTCAATCAGTTGCGAGTAAAGCATCGGGTTGATTATGTTCCTGAAACTGATTTTAAGGTGGATGGCACTTATTACTTCGAAATTGGCGGAAAAAGCAAAGGCGAAAAACAAATCAGCACATTACCCAACGCTTTTTTGGTGCTGGATAATATTGAAACCGGCTTCAGCAATCGTATTCCGCTTTGGCTGTTTGGGTTTTTATATTGAAGTGATAAAAAAGCAATGAAATTTACATCCGTTCGATGCAACGCTTCAAACTTTCTTCCCACTGCGGAACGATAATACCCACTGTTTGTTTGATTTTAGTCTTATCTAAAACGCTGTACATCGGACGAGTCGCCTTAGTAGGATACTGAGAAGTTGGAATCGGATGCACATTGCAGGTAGTAATGCCCGCCAACTGATGAATCAGTTCCGTAAACTCAAACCAGGAAGTAATGCCTTCGTTGCTGTAATGATAAATTCCGGCAGGGAAGGCATTGGTTTTTTCCGCATGCACAATCACTGACAGAATGGCTTGCGCCAAATCGGCGGCGTAGGTCGGCGTGCCTTTCTGGTCGGCAACTACATTCAAATCCGGACGTTCCTTGCCCAAGCGAATCATTGTTTTCACAAAATTATTGCCGTAAATCGAATACAGCCAAGCCGTGCGAATAATGAGGCTTTCGGGGCAAACCGTCCATAAAGCCTCTTCGCCCGCCAATTTGCTTTTGCCGTAAACCGATTGCGGGTTTGTGGCGTCGGTTTCCTGGTAGGGGTTGACGGCTGTTCCATCAAATACATAATCGGTGGAAACGTGAATGATTTTGGCTTTACCTGCAGCCGCTTCCGCCAGATTTCTCACGGCATCGCGATTGATTTTGTAGCACAAATCAATATCATCTTCCGCTTTATCAACGGCCGTATAGGCTGCACAATTGACGATATAATCAATTTTTTGTTCTGAAACAAAGCTTGCAACGGCTTCTTTATTGGTTAAATCCAACTCGGCAATATCGGTTGGAATAAAGTTAAATTCGGGGTATTGCGAAAATAGTTCACTTAATTCGCTACCTAATTGCCCTTTTGCACCTGTAATTAGAATGTTTTTTGCCATAATTTATTACTTTTGCACAAAAGTAGTAAATATGTGGCAATATAGAATCTTACAGACCGGTTTTTTCCATGCAGACGGGGGCGCGATGTTCGGCGCGATTCCCAAACGGGCATGGAGCCGGAAATATCCGGCTGATGACGACAATTGCTGTATATTAGCCATGAACTGCCTGCTGATTTGGAAGGACGAAAAAGTTGTTTTGCTGGATACCGGCGCCGGCACGAAAGACTTGGGAAAATTGTCGTATTATAAGTTTTACGACACGCAAAATATTGCCAATTTGGTACGTCAACAAGGTTTTGAAGTCGGACAAGTGACAGATGTAATTCTTTCACACCTGCATTTCGACCATTGCGGAGGCTGCACATCCAACGACGAAGCAGGCAATTTGAAAATCACTTTCCCGAATGCCTGTCATTGGGTTGGTAAATCCCAATGGGAGAATTATCTGCATGCTCATCGTTTGGAACAATCGTCGTACCGGAAAGAAGATGTATTGCCGTTATCCGAAGCGGGATTGCTTCAAACGGTAGAAACAACTGCTGCATTAGCCGGTGATTTGGTGCTTTATTTGTATCAAGGCCATACCGCCGGGCAGTTAGTTTCTGCATTTAAGGCGGAGGAAGGCTGGTGTTTGTTCGCCGGCGATGTTATTCCAACCAAGGCGCACCTTTCCGACGAGTGGATTTCGGCTTATGATACGCAGCCGCTTCAATCGTTGGAAGAGAAAATCCGTCTCAAACAACAGGCCGGCGAATGCAAGGCACGGATGTTTTTTTATCACGACAATTATTATTCATCCATTAAATATTGACTTATCATGAAACGATTTACTTCATTCTTTATCTGTTCTTTTATTGCATTTCCGGTTTTCCACTCTTGTTTACCCAGTCATTGGAAAGAAGTCAAAGGAAATTATCATATTGTAAATGAAAAGATTGCGATTCCCGATTACGACGAAATCACGGTAAATATCTCTGCCGATGTGGTTTACCGGCAAATTGCGCAGGATGAACCTTTTCTACAGGTTTCGGTCGATGCCAATATTCTGCCTTTATTGAATATTTCGGTCAAAAATCACCGCCTAATTATTGACCAAACCGATGATTCCATCATCAAACCTTCGAAACTCATTATTTATACTAATTCCCGGAATTTGGAGCAAGTCAAAATCACCGGTTCGGGCAATGTTTTATTGGCCAACGAAGTGAATGCCAAGGAAATGAAACTCTCCATTATCGGCTCAGGCGATGTGAAAACCGACAGTCTGTATTGCAAGGAATTGGAAGTCAAAATCACCGGTTCAGGCGATGTATTACTGAACGGAGCCGCAACTTCGGCTGATTTTCGCATCAGTGGTTCGGGCAATATCAGGGCTTTCAATTATGCCATAGAAGATTTAGATTGTCGTATCAGCGGTTCAGGCGATATAGAAGCCTTGGTGTTGAGGGAGTTGAAAGCTTCTATTTCGGGTTCGGGCGATATTCGTTACAAGGGACATCCCAAATCGGTACATACATCCGTATCGGGTTCAGGAGATATTATTCAAATTAACTGATAAAAATATGAAACAAGTCATTTCTACCAACAATGCTCCGGCAGCTATCGGCCCCTATTCACAGGCCGTCAAGACCGGCAATTTTGTCTTTCTATCCGGACAATTGGGCATCCATCCTGAAACCGGCGATTTCGTTGCGGGTTCGATAACGGAACAAACCGAACAAGTGTTCAAAAACATCAAAGCCGTATTGGCGGCGGACGGTTTAAGTCTGGCTCAGGTTGTCAAAACGACCGTCTTTTTAGCCGATATGGCCGATTTTGCCGCTATGAATGCCGTGTATGGCCAACAGTTTGCAGAACCTTATCCGGCACGGTCAGCGGTGGCGGTAAAGACTTTGCCGAAAAACGGATTGGTTGAAATTGAAGTGATAGCTGTAAGATGAGGGTGGAGGGAACAAACTGTATGGAAGATTTCCTTCAACAATTAAACGACAGCCAGCGCGAAGCGGTACTTTACAATGAAGGCCCAAGCCTCGTCATCGCCGGCGCCGGTTCCGGCAAAACGCGGGTACTGACCTACAAAATCGCATGGCTGTTGCAAAACGGCGTTTCACCCTACCATATTCTCGCCTTGACGTTTACCAACAAAGCAGCGCGGGAAATGAAATCGCGTATCGCACAAATCGTAGGCGATGATACTGCCCGCCGTTTGTGGATGGGCACTTTTCACTCCATCTTTTCGCGGATATTACGCCGTGAATCGGACAAAATCGGTTTTCGTTCTGATTTTACGGTTTATGATGCGCAAGATTCCAAAAACCTGATAAAATCCATTATCAAGGAAAAAAGTTTGGACGATAAAATATACAAACCCAACCAAATTCAGGCACGTATTTCCAAAGTAAAAAATGCTTTGATTACTCCCGAACGCTACGCCTCGGATAGAGACCTGATTGAATACGATAATTTTGTCAACAAGCCCCACATCCAAGCCATTTATGCTACTTATTGGAATCGTTGCCGGACGGCGCAAGCCATGGATTTTGACGATTTGCTACTTTACACCAGTCAACTTTTCACCAACAGCCAAGAAACAGTTGAGCGTTACCGCAACCAGTTCCGCTTTATCTTGGTGGACGAGTATCAGGACACGAATGCCGTCCAACACGAAATTATTCAACAACTTGCCAACGAACAACATTGCCTGTGCATGGTGGGCGATGATGCGCAAAGCATTTATTCGTTCCGCGGGGCAAATATCGGCAATATCCTGAATTTTCGGAAAACTTATCCCGAAAGCAGATTGTTCAAACTGGAACAAAACTACCGCTCAACCCAAACCATTGTGAACGCGGCGAACTCACTCATCGACAAGAATAAAGAGCAAATTCCGAAAACCGTTTATTCCAAAAAGCAAGTCGGCGAAAAAATTTTGGTTATCGGCGCATATTCCGATTTTGAAGAAGGATACACGGTTGCAGGCCGGATTGCGGAGATGCGCATGGTGCATCATTATGAGTATAAGGATTTTGCCATTCTGTATCGTACCAACGCCCAAAGTCGTATTTTTGAAGAATCGTTGCGAAAAATCAATATTCCCTATAAAATTTACGGCGGTTTATCTTTTTATCAACGCAAGGAAATCAAAGACATCATTGCCTACATGCGCATGGTGGCCAATCCGAGCGATGAAGAGGCTTTTAAACGGATTATCAACTATCCCGCCCGCGGAATCGGCGATACCACGGTGAATAAAATTGTGTCGGCGGCGGCGTTGCAAAATGTCAGTTTGTGGAGTGTCATTTCCAATCCTTTGGAGTATAATCTGAACATCAATGCGGGCACGGCGAAAAAGTTGGAAGGATTCCGGATGCTGATACAACAGTTGATAGAAGCAGCGGCTGAGCAAAATGCTTACGAAGTCGGCAACAAAATTATCCGCGAAACCGGTTTGATTAGCGGACTGTATGAAGACCGCACGACCGAAGGCCTGAGCCGCGTGCAAAACGTGGAAGAATTGGCAACCAGTTTGCACGATTTTACCGTTTCCCGCATGGAAGAAGGCATTGAAGAAGTCAAAATCGGCGATTACCTGTCGGAAATCTCTCTGCTGACCGACCAGGATACGGATAAAGACGAAAACGCCAACCGCGTAACAATGATGACCATTCACTCGGCCAAAGGGCTGGAATTTAAAAATGTATTTGTCGTCGGATTGGAAGAAAACCTGTTCCCTTCGGAACGAAGCCGTGACAACGCCAAAGAAATTGAAGAAGAACGCCGCCTGTTTTACGTGGGCATCACGCGGGCCGAAGAAAATGCCGTTCTGACCTACGCCAAAAGTCGTTTTCGCAACGGACAAACGCAATCCTGCACACCCAGCCGTTTTCTGAGAGACATAGACCCAGAATACCTGCGTTTGTCGGGTAGTTCAGCGTTGGAACGCTCTTGGTCACCACGGTCATCATCTGCATCCATTCCGCGCATCGAACCGGGTGTGCATGCTGTTTCACGCAAATTTTCGCCTGTCGAATCGGTACAATCCACTCCTGTGGCCACGCATCAAAGCATCGGCAACTTGCACATCGGCGATGTGATACGGCACGAACGTTTCGGACAAGGCAAAGTCACGGCGTTAACGGGTGAAAATGAAAATGCCAAAGCCACGGTGGACTTTGACAATTTCGGCAATAAACAATTGTTATTGAAGTTTGCTCGTTTCGAGGTCGTTACTTCAACTGTTTGAAAAAATCATTCCCCTTGTCATCTACCAGAATGAATGCCGGAAAATCTTCCACTTCGATTTTCCAGATAGCTTCCATGCCCAGTTCGGGATAAGCCAAACATTCGATGCTTTGGATGTTGTTTTGCGCTAAAATGGCGGCAGGGCCTCCAATCGAACCCAAATAGAACCCGCCGTGCTTTTGACAGGCATCCGTCACTTGCTGACTGCGATTGCCTTTGGCCAACATAATCATGCTTCCGCCGTGCGATTGAAACAAATCGACATACGAATCCATACGCCCCGCGGTGGTCGGCCCCATCGAACCGCAGGCCATTCCTTGCGGTGTTTTGGCAGGCCCGGCGTAATAAATCGGATGGTCTTTCACGTATTGAGGCAGGTCTTCGCCTTTATCCAACAATTCTTTCAGTTTGGCGTGGGCAATATCGCGGCCTACGACAATCGTTCCATTCAAAGACAGGCGCGTAGCCACAGGATATTTAGTCAGTTCAGCCAAAATAGCTTGCATCGGACGGTTCAAATTGATTTTTACAACATCGCCTTCGCCTGCTTGGCGGTATTCTTCAGGAATGTAGTTAGCGGGATGAGTTTCTAACTTTTCAATCCAAACGCCCTCTTTGTTGATTTTCGCTTGGATGTTCCGGTCGGCCGAACAGGAAACCGCCATTCCCACCGGACAAGAGGCGCCGTGACGCGGTAAACGGACGATGCGAATGTCATGCGCCAGATATTTCCCGCCGAATTGAGCGCCCAAACCGATTTCCTGCGCCGCTTTCAACATTCGGACTTCCAAAGCCACATCGCGAAACGCCTGACCGCCCTCGTTGCCTTCGGTTGGCAGACGATCATAATACTTGGTGGAGGCCAGTTTCACGGTTTTCAAACACAAATCCGCTGAAGTTCCGCCGATAACGAATGCAATATGATAGGGAGGGCAAGCCGCCGTTCCCAGCGATTTCATTTTTTCGATAATGAACTTTTCCAAGGTTTCGGGATTCAACAACGCTTTGGTTTCCTGAAACAAATAGGTTTTATTGGATGAACCGCCGCCCTTGGCGATGCACAAGAATTTGTATTCATCGCCGTCAACCGCTTGAATATCAATTTGAGCGGGAAGATTGGTGCCGGTGTTTTTTTCGGTGTACATATCTAAAGCCACATTTTGCGAGTAGCGCAGATTTTCTTCCGTATATGTTTTGTACACGCCTTTGGAAAGCGCTTCTTCATCGCCTCCACCCGTCCAGACCTGTTGGCCTTTTTTAGCGACAATCGTCGCCGTTCCCGTATCCTGACAGAACGGTAAAATGCCTTTGGCCGACACTTCCGCATTGCGCAACATGGTGAGCGCCACGAATTGGTCGTTTTCGCTGGCTTCGGGGTCGGACAAAATCGCCGACACTTGTTGTTGATGTGCAGGGCGCAGATAGAACGCACAATCATGGAAGCAGGTATTTGCTACCTGGGTTAACACTTCGGGGTTCACTTTCAGTATTTCCTTGCCTTCGAAAGTGGCGGTGGAAATGCCCTCTTTGGTCAATAAATAATACTCGGTGTTGTCTTTTCCCATCGGGAACATGTTTTGATACTTGAATGGAGGAGTTGCCATATTGAGTTGATT
>JAITXK010000164.1 GCA_031284765.1 Candidatus Symbiothrix sp. | reverse complement strand
CGTTCGGCAATTCCATGAATAATCTCTTCATTGGCAAAGTCATCATAATAATAATGATCGGCGCCAATATCGAAGAATCGGTAACGTTTTAGACGAAATGGTTGATGAATTTGAAAGTAAAAACAGATGGTTTTCATAATAATATATATGTTGTTAATGATTTCATTTACGCACGGGATGCCAGAAGCATATCATATATGGTACGAACTTTATGTCCCGCTTTTTCCCACGTAATCTTGTCCACTTCATTTTTCCCTTCTACACTTAAATAATCAGCCATGGCAGGATAGGAAACGATGGAATACATGGCATCGGCCATAGCCTCAATATCCCAATAATCGGTTTTAATGGCTTTTTCCAGAATTTCGGCACAACCCGATTGTTTGGAAATAATGGTTGGCACGCCGCATTGCATGGCTTCCAAAGGCGAAATGCCGAACGGTTCCGAAACCGAAGGCATCACATACACGTCGCTCGATTTCAAGACTTCATACACTTGCTTGCCTTTCATAAATCCGGTAAAATGGAAGCGGTCGGAAATGTTTCGCTGGGCAGCCAAACGAATCATTTGATTCATCATATCGCCATTGCCGGCCATCACAAAGCGGACGTTATCGGTTTTCGACAACACTTTGGCGGCGGCTTCCACAAAATATTCAGGCCCTTTCTGCATGGTAATCCGACCCAAAAAGGTAATGACTTTGTCTTTCGTGCTTTTCTTGGATTGAATGGCGGCGACTTCGGGACTCATTGGCTCCACGGCATTGTGGATGGTGGTTACCTTGCGTGGGTCTTGATGATATTTTTCGATAACCGTATTGCGGGTCAGATGGCTGACGGTAATAATATGGTCAGCATGGTCCATCCCGTCTTTTTCGATTCCGTAAACGGTGGGATTGACTTGTCCCCGGCTGCGGTCGAAATCCGTTGCATGGACGTGAATGACTAATGGTTTACCGGTAACGGTTTTCGTGTGAATACCCGCGGGATAGGTCAACCAGTCGTGCGAATGGATGATGTCGCATGGAATGGTGCGGGCAATCACCCCCGCCACGATGGAATAATTATTGATTTCTTCCAACAGATTATCGGGATACCGCCCCGAGAAGTTGATACAGCCCAATTCATTGGTCTGATAATGGCTGAAATTAGCATAGATATGGTTACGTAAATCGAAATACAGTTGCGGATGCATATACTTGCCGATACTTTCCTGCACTTGGTCCAAGTTCACGTCTTTCCACACAACGGGAGTATTGCAGGAGCCAATCAGGCGGAGAAAACTTTGGTCTTCATCACCCCAGGGTTTGGGCATTACGAAAGTAATCTCCATGTCGGGTTGCATGGACATACCTTTGGTCAATCCGTAGCTGGCTGTGCCTAAGCCGCCTAAGATATGGGGTGGAAATTCCCAACCAAACATTAATGCTTTCATATATATTGTCTTGTTGTTTTATCGTTATTCATAATTTTCCAATAATTTCAGCACGCGCAAAATAGCGGCCACATTCATCGCAAACGAAATGGCGCCGCGACTTTGAAAAGGCGGATTACCATCGTATAACTCCGAAATAGAACTGATGCAATGGGTATTCATTTCTTCCTCCACACCGATGAGCATTCTTTCTACAAAAGAAACGCCACTGTATTGATAAAGTTTTAAATATGCCTCTAAATATGCACCCAATAACCACGGCCAAGCCGTTCCTTGATGATAAGCCCAATCGCGTTCATGTTGCGTTCCGGTATAATAAGGCCGGTAGCCTTCGCTTTTGGGACTGAGGGAGCGGATGCCTTTCGGCGTCAATAATTCTTTGGTAATGATGTTGAGAACCGTCCGGCGTTGAGTCCGGCTCAAGGGCGAATAATCCAATGAAACGGAGAACAACATGTTGGGGCGGACGCTCCAATCAATATAAGTGCCATCGACATAGTCATATAAATAACCGTAGCCGTTGACGAATGTTTCCACAAATGAGTTGGCGGCGGTTGTCGCAATCGCATCCAAGGCTTCGGCCTGTGTCTCGTCCGGTTGTATAAGGGCTAATTCGACCGCAAATTTGAGCGCATTGTACCACAAAGCATTAAATTCGACAATATAACCCGACCGTGGTACGATGGGACGGCCTTCGGAGGTGGAATTCATCCACGTAACCGGTTGGTCTTTTCCCGATGAACGCACCAATCCATTGGCGTCCAGGACTAAATTCGGATGTTGGTTTGTTTCTATATAATGAATAATTTCTTGTACCAGTTTGCCGTACCGTTGATTGCATTGTTCAACGGAAGTCGCTTTGGCGTATTGTTGCATCGCCCAAATCGCCCACAGCGGAACATCGGGCATATCCATTTCCTGAATCACTTGATCTCCTTCTCCCGCTTGCATAAAACGGCGGAGGGCAGGCGAAGCGGTATCCATCAATTTTTCAAAGCGGACGGGGTCGTCAATAGCCAGCGAACAGCCCGGCATGGAGATGAACAAATCCCGCGCACGGACTTTGAACCACGGATAGCCCGCCAACAAATAGGCATCATGTTCCGTTGGCCGGAGATAAAACTGTTGCGCCGAATTTTTCAAACAATTATAGAAACTGGTACGCGGCGTCCGCGTTTGCGATTCTTCATTGTATTTACCGGCAATTAAATCGGGTGTAATCAGCGTATCGCCGCCCGAAAAGTAAATGGATTCGCCCTTTTTGATTTCCATTTCAAAATAGCCCGGAACATACAAATCTTCCTTATAGGGAAAACCGCGTTCCTGTTCTTTGGGATATTCAATGCCTTTATACCAATCGGGATTATAAATAAATTGAACCGGCTTGCTGAATTGCAAATGCAAATCGGGATATCCGGGATACATGCAGGTTTGAATACCGTTTTCGATTTCGGAATAATTCAGATTAGCGCCGGAATTGGCATACGTCAATTGATTTACGTTACGGAAAGCCAGAAACGGTTTCAATCGCAAAGTGGTTGGGGAATGAGCATCCAAGAGGGTATATTTTATCAGTATGCGATTTTCAAAAGCGGTAAACACTTTTTCTTTCGACAGGATGACGCCCCCCACACGGTAAATAGTTTTGGGAATGCCTTCAAATTCAAATTGGCGGACATATTTGTGTCCGTTGGGATTGAAATGATTATGGGTGTACTGGTGGACACCCAAATTAAATTCCGCCCCGTGCTGAATGACCGTTTCGTCCAATGAAGACAGCAGCACGTGATTGTCGGCATCCAATGCAGGAACCGGACAAATCAGCAGTCCGTGATACTTGCGTGTATTGCAATCGACAATGGTAGTAGAATGATAAGCCCCTCCACGGTTGGTACGGAGAATTTCCCTTTTGAGGGATTCTTCCAAGTTAATCAGAAGTGTTTTGTCGAATTTAAGGTATCCCATATTGTTATGAATTACTTGAATTTGATTTGGACACGAAATTTACGACTATTTTTTTAAATACGCAATAATTTGATAAAAAAGTTGGATAATGAAGGGCTTGCTGGTGTTTTGTGCCACATTGGTTGGTTTTAGAAAGCGTTTATTTGAAAATGCCAATTTCCCTTTTCCTTTCAAGTTCTTATGTGTCGGTTTTGTCTAAAAAAAAACAGTGAATATTTCTGTTATGTGATTTATAAGTACTACATTTGTATTCGAAAATTAAGACCGGCAGAGGTTTTTACGTCTATATTTTCTTTTTAAACTTTCTTCATATTCTATCATTTCTGTGTTTTAATCTCTGTCGGTTCTTAATTTTTTTTGTTTTTAAATGAATGATTCGATTGAGATTATTCCAATAAGTAGAAATGCCCACAAATTTGCCAATGCGATAAAAAACCAAAGTATGTTTGTCCATCCATCGTGTAATGCTTGTGTGAATTTTGAATTAAATCCAAATGACCCACTTGCTTTTTCGTAAAATACAACGGTCAATGTACTCAACGAAATTCTATTTTTTAAAAATTGCAATCTACTGAATATTTTTTATTTTAAATGATATGTGTGTTCCTACGGTTTCAGGCATCTGCCTTTCGTTACGGATAATTTTCCCCGCAAGTCGCAACGAGGGTTCGGGCAAGGTTGCAGGTGACACTGCAAGTCGCCCCGAGTGCTCGGGCAGGGTAGTGTGCGTTACACGAAAGCTTCCCCAAGGTTCGGGGAGGGTAGTGTGTATTACACGAAAGCTTCCCCGAGGGTTCGGGGAGGGTAGTGTGTGTTTCCGAAAGCTTCCCCGAAGGCTCGGGCCGGGTAGTGTGTGTCTTGTACTACCTTTTTGACGTCTTTGCGAGCGGAGCGAAGCAATCCAGTATTGTTTGAGTGTATTCTTTCTGGTTTGCTTCGGGCTTCGCCCTCGCAATGACGATACGACAATGTTTATCTAACATATCAGTAGATGTTTTTTCAATTTTTACGGTTTTGTGGTAAAAATATTTGTAACCGCCAGTTGGCAGGAAATGCTGTTCCCTTCGTTATCGACCGCGGTAATAAAATGGTTGCCGACAGCAAGTTGCACCGTAATCGTATGAATGTCGGTTGTAGAGGTAAGGTATTCGTTGTCAATATGCCAAAAGACGGTGGCACGGCGATTGTTGTGCGCCAAGTTCACCGTGATTTTGCCTGCTGAACCATCCAGTTGTTTCGGGAGATGAACCTGCGCATTCCCTTGCGGATAAATGAATTGCATCGGGTTGGAACTGTCTTCTCCGCACCCGCTTTTGAATGCGGGAAGCGCCTGATAATCGGGATGGTGCTGCCGGTAATACCATGCCCAAGCGGGAGGTAATACGAACCAGTTCCGTTGAACGGACGCTTCGGAGCCGAGACAGGTTGCATATACGCGGAAACGTTCGTCAACAGTCAGATTGACGGGGATATGATACGGACAAACTTCTGTACGCAAGCCGTTTGGACAAACGAGCAGGGTATCCGTATCCTCGCAAAAGCGTCCTTTCAAGTGACCGGATTGGCGGCAGACGATGGCTTCCGCCCATGCGCCCGAAGGCTGTTCGAACCATTCGGAAGCGGGCAAACGCTCGAAAATATCAAACATGACCGGGCCTGCCGTGCGTGCCCCGATGAGATTGGGCTTGCCTTCGCCCGAACTGTTGCCAACCCACACGCCAACCACGTATTTGGGCGTTGCACCGACCGCCCAGGCATCGCGAAAGCCGTAACTCGTCCCTGTTTTCCAGGCGATTTTTTGCATGCCGGGAAGGGTGCGCCAGTCGATTTCTTCGGGACGGTTTACTTCGGTCAGGGCTTCAAAAACTTGCCAAACGGCTTTCTTATCCATGCCGGACTCAATATTTAATAAGGTGCGCGCCATGTTGGAATAGCCCTTGGCGATATCACCCAACTTGGCCTCAGCGCCGCCCAATATCAAGGATAGACCGTAGTGTGAGGCGGGACGAGGCAGGGAGGCAATGTGTTGCTGCTTTAAGAAATGGTAGAATTTAGGTACGCTGTATTGGCGCAACAAGTTGACTAATGGTACATTCAGCGAGCGGGCTACAGCTTCCGAAGCGGGAACGGCGCCTTCGTATTGCATGTTAAAATTCTGAGGCGAAAAACCGTTGACATTCAGCGGAATATCGGGCAAAAGTGTGCGGGGAAGAATTTCACCTTCCTGCAAAGCGGCGTAATACAAAAAGGGCTTCAGGATACTGCCTGTACTGCGTTCCGCCCGAATGACATCAACCTGATTGCCCGATTGGCTCTCGTTGAAACGAACATTTCCGCAATAGGCCAGCACCTTATTGGTGGGTACGTCGATGACGATGGCTGCCAGATTGCGAATATCTTGTTGCAGAAACTCCTGATGCCATTGTTCCAGAATTTCTTCGATTCGGACTTGCAGACTTTTATCGACGGTCGAAACGGTTTGTTTGCCCTTGTGGGTTTGATAAAAATAACTGACCAAATGTGGGGCGATTTGGGGGAGCGGCAGGGGTTCGCGGGGCAATTCTTCGCTTAGCGCCAAGTCGCAAGTCAGGGCATCTATTTGCTTGTTTTCCAATAGCTTTTTTAATAAGCGGTTGCGTTTGAGCAGTAAGGATTTCCGGTTTTTCGACAGATGCAACATGGCCGGTGCATTGGGGAGTACGGCCAAAGTAGCAGCTTCCGCCCACGATAATTGTGCGGATGAATGGCCGAAATAGCGCCATGCAGCAGCATCCAAACCCACCACGTTGCCGCCAAAAGGGGCGTGGGAGGCGTATAAAGCCAGAATCTTTTCTTTCGAATAGCGAAATTCCAGACGAGTGGATAATATCATTTCGATGCCTTTTTCACCTATTGTCCGCGGCTTGTTGCGCGACAAACGGATGACTTGCATCGTAATCGTACTCCCTCCGCTGATGACTTTTTTTGCCTGAATATTTTGCATCAACGCCCGGCCGATGGAGATGGGATTCACGCCCCAATGATGATAGAAATGTTGGTCTTCAAAGGAAGTGAGGCAGATACTGAACTTTTTGGGGACGGTGTCGCAGGCGGGGAAACGCCATTGCTCGTCATCGGCAAGGCGGGCGCCAAGGAGTTCGCCGTGGCGGTCGGTTACTACCGTGGCGTAGGGGACTTGGAATAATTGGCGGGGAAGACAGAAGATGTAACTGATGAATAGCAGGATAATTACTGATAGAATTATCCTGCGGCGTTTGGAAATATTTTTGAAAGAAACCTTATTCATAGGGGATTAGACGGTTTCCATTAATTCCGGTATATCATCCATTTTTCCGGGGAATCCCACATCACCCATGTAGCTGTCTTTCTTATTTTTCATATTCTGTTCCAAGTCAAAAAATACATCCATTGTCCTCCGTGTTCTGTATTGAGTAGGTCATTTCAGATGTTTCAAATTTTTATGTTCTACTAATGAGCGCATTTGTGTGATTGCTACATTGTTGAGTTGTACAAGCCGCTCTCCTTGCGGAAGTTCCTGCCTGATAAGCAAGGCATTAATACTTTCCATATTTGAGAGTACAACCAACTGCTCCAAGGTAGCATAATCACGGATATTGCCTTTGCTGTCAGGGTTTTCATCGCGCCACTCTTTTGCTGTTTTTCCAAACAACGCCACATTCAACAAATCGGCTTCTTCAGCATAGGTGTAAGTAATTTGTTCTTTGGTAACAACAGTCGGTATGATATGTTCCTTAATAGCATCAGTATGAATACGATAATTGATTTTTGAGAGCGTGCGCTGCAAGTTCCATTCGAGGGACTTTGTTCGCTGTTCGTCTTCTTTGAGGCGTTGAAATTCGCTTATTAGGTAGTATTTGAATTCAGGGCTAAGCCATGAAGCAAATTCAAACGCAATATTGCGGTGTGCAAATGTACCACCGCCATAACGTCCGGATTTTGATATAATGCCTATTGCATTTGTCTTTTCAATCCATTGTTTTGGCGAAAGAGCAAAACCTGTTTCGGTCATCATCATTTTAACCTCACGGAATCCCGTTAGGTTAAAATGATGATTATTCATTTTTTCCCATATTCCCATAAAATTAACGGAGAAAATGGTACTCATCCAATGCGAAATCACTACGGCGGGGATTTCACTGTTTTTGAATTTAGCCATATCGGTCAGTGATATGTATTGGTCTTCGCGTTGCGAGTAGAGTGTTACTTCCGTTCCCTGCACGGTTATGGTTTCTTTTTTGCTCATATTCTTTTCTTCTTTTAAGATTTTTAAAATGCAAAGGTAATGTTTTCCTGTAATATAGGGATTTTTTACTATTTGACAACCTTCACCCGCCCCGCCGCCGTCCGCGCCTGCGCCGAAGAATCATACATTGCCTCGCAAAGCACTGCCGGCAAAACAAATGAGCCCAGATAGGAAGCCTGCAAACGAATAGCAATAGTCTTGCTTTTTCCGCGAGCCAAATCAAAATACGTTAAAACACGGTCGTCGCGAATGTCGCGATAGGTGTAGGCGCTGTGATTGCTTTCTGTGTCCGTGAGGCGTTCGTTGAAAATCTCCCAGCCCGAGGGAATGATGTGCGTCAATGCCAGATTCGTGTAATCGTCCGCAACACTGATGTTGCTTATCTTGACGGACGCTATAAAATCCGTTCCCTGCTTCAATTCCGAAACATCCAACGGATGTTGTTTCAAATCGAAATAGCTAACTTCCATTTTCAGATTGTTGGCAAGCGCGGGCAGGGTATCGTTGACGGGACGGTATTTGGATA
>JAITXK010000122.1 GCA_031284765.1 Candidatus Symbiothrix sp. | reverse complement strand
GTATCGCTCCGGCAAAACGGTTCACAGTTAGACAGCACCTTCACTCATAACAATTATCTGTCGGACAATATTGCACTCAATTTCAATTTGGAATGGAAACCCGATACCATGAATACCTTGACGATCCGTCCGAATTTCAGTTTCAATACCAGTTCCAGTACCGAATACGAAGAGGCAAGCCTCTATAATTTTGATACACCAACCAAACTGCGCGCCACCGAATCCAATGCCAACAATCAAGGGAAAGGCTATAATGCAGGTGGCTCGTTGGATTACGCCCATAAGTTCAGCAAACCCGGACGGGTGTTTAGCATCAACGCTCAAGCCACCTATAATAACAGCACTTCATGGGAAAAAAGCAATACAGATTATTTACATCAGGAAACCTCCAATTTTCCAGATTTGAATCAACACTCCGAAAACGATAATCATACCAACAGCTACCGCACTACCCTCGCCTGGGTAGAACCTTTGGGTGGTAATCGATTTTTGCAAGCCAATTATCGCATTTCTCATTCCGATACCAAAAACATCAACAGTACCTACGATTTAAACTATTTATTAGACGATCCCTTATTAAATGCCCTGCTGAACGATAGTTTAAGCCGCAGTACGGTTCGCAATTCCACCAATCAACGCCTCGGATTAAGTTTCAAAGCTGTACACCGGCAATTTAATTATACCTTGGGTTTTAATGTTGACCCCAATCGCTCGATTAACGAAACGTGGCAACCGTCCACGCATTTGGCAGACCGGTCGTCATCTCACTACAACAACCGCATGGCCAATGTTTTGGGCGATACACTGATTTCGTCCACCCTGCAAGACATTGTCAATTTTTCACCGACCGCCAATTTTACTTACAATTTCGGTCAACGAACCAATTTGCGGATTAATTATGACGGAGAAACCACCCAACCCTCAGCCACCCAACTTCGTGATTATATCGACAAAAGCCGTCCCACCAATTGGGTAGAAGGAAATCCCAAGTTGAAAACAGGATACAGTCAAAACCTGCAAATACGTTTTCAGAAATACGTGCCCGAAACGCAACTGATGTACAACCTGAATCTTAGCGGAGGCTTTTCGACCAACGACATCATCAACATTACCCAGTATTTGGGCGATTCCATCCGGATCACTTCATACGATAATATCAACGGCAACTGGAATACCCGCTTGCGGGGAATGTTTAATCAGCCCTTAAAGAACAAACATTTCTCCATCGCAAACAATATCACATTGAGCTACAACAACCGAAACAGTTTGATTGTGGAAGCGGATACCTTGAAAAACACACAAAAGACGTTTTCCTTTATGGATAATGCCCAGTTCAAATACACTTCCACCTTGTTTGATGTAAGTTTGGATGCATCGGTCAATCTGAATGACATTGCCAATTCCGTCAACCGCCAACAAAACCAACAAACCCTGAGTGTGGGCATCGGCGGCAGTACCACCTGGTATTTGCCCTACAATTGGACAATAGAAAGCAACATCCAGTACACCAAACGAAGCGGCACCCTGGCATCCTACAACATCCCCGAAACGATGTGGAATGCCTCGCTAAGCAAACAGATTTTCAATAAACAAGCCGGTACAGGCCTGTTGAAACTGTATATTTATGATATTTTGCGTGACCGCAACGATATTACCTCGTCGGCCACTACGAACGGCTATCTTACGACACAGGCTAACATCATCCCCAGCTATGTGATGTGCAGTTTCATCTATAAATTCAAAGCGTTTCCGAAATCGAGTTCGGCCCGTGAAGATGATTTTCGTCCGCGGATGCGCGGTGGAGAAGGACTTAGACGAGACTCTTTTGATTCATTTCCCAGATAGAATACAGCAGTCCGCCGATTGATAAAGCAACGATAATAACGCCTATCATTCGGTTCATGACTTTGATGCCGCGTTCTTTAAAAACGCCGTGAAGCAGGGTTCCGACCGTCATGGTCAAGATAAACCACCAAAGAAGGGCACCGATAAAAATACTGAGCAATCCCAAAATCATGGAATACAATTTGGCATCGGGGTTGATAAAATTGAAGCGGGCAAAAAGTGCAATAAACAAAAAGATAATCAATGGATTGGATAATGTTAAGCCAAAAGCCGTCAAGGCATCCTGCGAATACGAACGTTTGCGCGAACTATCTTTCGGTTTTCGGAACGATGGATTGGAGCGGTAGGTGTAAATTCCGAAAAACATCAGCAGAATACTTCCAATCACCTGCAAAACGGCCTGATTATCTTCGATAAACATAATCACAAACCCCATCCCCATACAAGTGATCAACGCATATAACATATCGGATACAGCGGCTCCCACCCCGGAAAAAAAACCGTGCCAACGCCCTTTGTAAATGGTGCGTTGGAGGCATAGTAACCCGATAGGTCCCATCGGAGCAGACACTAAAATGCCGATCAGTATACCTCTGTACAAGATAGAAAACATGTCGCAAAGATAAAAAAAAGATTGTTTAAAACCTAATCATAGCAGAACTCACGCAGCCGCCGGTTGGGCATGGGTGGTTGAATTGCAAAAACGAGGGATGAATGGTAATAAAACTTGTATTGAAATGATTTTTCAAAAAAAGACAGTGAAAAACAAGAAAAATCAGTATTTTTGTCGCTGAAATCTTAATCATGAATGTAAAATTTGACTATGAATAATAAAGATGAAATAGTATTATATCAACCGGATAATTATCTTCGGTTAGAGGTCAGATTAGAGGATGAAACGGTTTGGTTGACGCAAGCGCAAATATCAAAACTGTTTGGCGTAGATAGAACGGTCATTTCCAAACATTTAAAAAATATTTTTACAACAAGAGAACTGGAAGAAAAAGGCACATGTGCAATTTTTGCACACATGGGTAATGATGGTAAACAGATATATCAAACAAAATACTATAATTTGGATGCCATACTTTCTATCGGATATCGGGTCAATTCAAGAAATGCAACATTATTTCGCGTCTGGTCTACTCGTATTTTGAAAGAATACCTGTTGAAGGGTTTTGCCGTCAATCAGCGATTTGAGAGGATAGAACAACGTATAACAGAAACCGAAAAGAAAATAGATTTTTTCGTAAGAACCGCCTTGCCTCCGGTAGAAGGAATTTTTTACGACGGACAAATTTTCGATGCCTATAAATTTGCCGCCGACTTAATAAAATCTGCCAAGAAAACAATCATTTTGATTGATAACTATATAGATGAAAGCGTTTTGATGCTCTTATCCAAACGAGCAAATAATGTGGAGGCTACTATCTATACGGCACAGATTTCAAACCGGTTGCAACTTGATTTACAAAAATACAATGCACAATACCAAGCTGTTGCCATCCATGTACTCACCCGCACGCATGACCGCTTTCTTTTCATTGATAACGATGTGTATCACATCGGTGCATCGTTGAAAGACTTGGGGAAGAAATTGTTCGCCTTCTCAAAAATGGAATTGAAGGCGCAAGATGTATTACAAAAGATAATCTAACCAAGTTGCTATTGCATTTGATGCCATATTATATTGATTATTTCCGATCCTTCAATAGTAAAAATTCAACGTGCGCCGTCAATTTTTTATTAATTTTGAAGTGCCTGTTTGGTGATAAAAGATAAATATATCTGACATTATTATTAATATTCCTGCCAAAACTCCAATCTATTCTAAAATAAATAAAAGACTCCTTGATTTTTTTCTTACTTTTGAAAGTATTTTTATTAACGTAGTATTTCATTCATTATAAACATGAAAAAACATTTTCTCTCAACTGCTTTACTGTTGTTGGTTTCCGGTTCTTTATATGCCGGCATTGAATCGGGTTCGGTGTATAAAATATCGACTTTACAGTCTGGAAATCGAACGCTTTTGGTTGAAAATTCATCGTTAAATACCGATGCTAAAATAGTCGCGTGGACAGAAACAGGCGCTAATTCACAGCGTTGGCGAGTGACGGCGGACGAAACCGGCAACTATTACTATTTGACCAATGTCTATTCGGGAAAAGTGATCCGTATGTCGGGAACTGCAGCCAAAGGAATCGGGGTAACGCAAACGCCTCAGAGTACTTCCAGTAATCAGAAATGGGATATTACCGCAGTGGAAACTGCCGGCGAAAATTGTTACTATATCACCAATGCAAATCTGCTAAGCGGAAGCGAAAAACTGTACTTGGAAATGGTCAACGGCGATAAATTGAATGCCGACGGTTCGCCTCTTCAATTGTGGACGAAAGACGAGGAAGGATTAGCTCGCCGGATTTGGAAATTTGAAAAAATTACAGAACAACCCAACGCATTGACAGTCGCCGTGCGCGATGACATGGGGTATTCCTGGAGAACAAAATATTATAAACAGGAAACCAACGGTTATACCATCGGAGGCGGTTTTTGGGGCGGTGCGGAAAACATGGAAATCCTGTTGGACGCCTACGAAACAACCGGTAAAATTGAATATAAAACCATGTTTGAAGAGTCATACAAAACATTCATCAAACAGAATTCTACAAGCTGGAGGGGTAACGACTTCAACGACGATATTGCTTGGGCCTGTCTGGCAAGCATACGCGCTTACCTGATGTTTGGAAATGCAACCGGCGTTAACTACCTGAATAATGCCAAAACCAATTATGACATGATGTACGCAAGAGCGTTAATCAAAAAAAATAACTATTACCTGCTTCGTTGGAAAGAAGGCAACGCCGATGGTACCGGTTCTTGCATCAACGGTCCGGCCGAAGTGTGCGCCTGTTATTTGGCAATCGCCACCGGTGATAATATCTACTACGAAAAAGCCAAGATGTTGTACGCTAATCAACGCCTTCATTTATATAACCCCGAAGATGGACATGTGTACGACAGTACTTCCGATGGGGGAAGCACCAATACTTGGGCATCCACCTATAATCAGGGAACGTATCTCGGCGCAGCCGTTATGCTTTACAATTACTACAAAGACGAATTATACAAAAACGATGCGAAAAAAATTATTCAATACACCCGCCAACATTTGTGCGATGGCAATGGAGTCATCAACGTGTGTGGAGGAGGCGCCGATTTACCCGGATTCAAAGGAATACTGATGCGTTATGTCCGCCGGTTTATTGTCGATTTAAACCAGCCTGAGTATGTCGATTGGATGCAAACCAATGCAATTCATGCTTACAATAATCGCAATTCCGCCGGTATTATCTGGACGGCCTGGTGGGAAAAATCGACCGAAGATTATAAACACGGCACGGATAATTACGACTCTTTTGGTTGCGGCACCGCCGTATCGGCAGCATACAACGCTCCTTTGGATAAAAATACCATTGTAAAAAAAGCCTTCTCGAAAATTGAAGCCGGAAGCTTCAACTACATTCGGGGAGCGATTTCCGAAAACAATGTATCCGGTGAAGTGCTGGAAATGACCCAGATGAAAGACGGTGATTATCTCGGCTATAACAACGTGGACTTCAAAACCAATCAGGCTACCGGTGTCGCTCTCAGTGTGGCAAACAGCGCCGGTGAAAGACAGATAGAAATACGTCTGAACAGTTCAACCGGAACCTTGCTCGGAACGGCTGTCATCCCGGCTTCCAATGGGAGTTGGACTACGGTGAATGCAACGATTGCTCCCGTTGACGGAATGAAAAATATATATCTGGTTTTTAAAGGTGCCGACAATGGATTGAAATTCAACTCGTTTCGTTTTACCGCCGATTACTTCATTTATCCTGATATCACCATCGACCGCGACAAAATTACCGCTTCGCATCCGGAAATTTCCCCCGAGAAAAACATCACAAACGGGATTGATGATCAATTAAATACCGTCTTGGCTATCGCTTGCGGAAACAGTGGAGAAGCATGGCTTCAATATCATTCTTCGTCGCCGGTCTCCCTAAAGGGATACGCTTTAGCATCGGGCAATGCCGGAGATATTTCCGATCCGAAAGACTGGAAATTACAAGTTTCCAACAATGGAACCGACTGGACAGACTTGGATACCCAATCGAATCAGTCTTTTACCGAACGATACCAATTGAAAAAATACAACGTAACGACTTCCAATACTTATACTTATTTCCGTTTGTCTGTGACTCAACGCAAAGGAAATGCTGACGACTTGCAATTGTCGGAATGGCAACTTTACGGATCGACTTCTTCCAATGAGTCCATCACAAACGATGGTGGAACACCTTCCAATCAACCCGATAACTGGCTGCAATACAAAGCGACAGCCAAATATAAATTAACATCCTACAGTCTTACTTCGGCCGCTAACGCTACCGAAGATCCGAAAAATTGGACGCTTTACGGTTCTAATGATGGCAACGACTGGGTAGAAATAGACGATCAGTATAACCAAACTTTTGGTTATCGCAGCGCTACGCAAATTTATCCCTGCAATCCGGCTACGGGCTATGTGTATTTCAAATTACACATTACCGATAATAACGGAGGAACGCATACCCAA